>JAFOCU010000193.1 GCA_017381055.1 Lachnospiraceae bacterium | reverse complement strand
AGGACGACTTGATAAGAATTCTGAAGGCCTTATTTTGCTTACAAATGATGGGGCTTTGTCAGATAAAATGATGCGTGGCGCTAATTATCACGAAAAGGAATATATTGTTACTGTTGATAAAAAGTTTGATAACAATTTTATAAAGAAAATGGGTGCTGGAGTGCCACTTAAGGATGAGGAGCATGGCATTGATACCGTAACAAGAAAATGTGTTGTAGAAAAGATTAGTGACAACAAATTTAGGATAATATTAACACAGGGAATAAATAGACAAATAAGAAGAATGTGTAGCTATTTTGGCTATAATGTAATAAAATTGAAAAGAATTAGGATTATGAATATTAAGCTTGATAACTTAAAAACTGGCCAATGGAGAATGGTATCGACACATGAATTAAAGGAGCTAAAGAAGCTGCTTAAATAAATTAAGAAACTATTAAAAAAATATAACAGGCTAGTTGTTATTATTGAACAGGAGAATTTATGAATAAGCAAGATAGAATAAAAGAGTTAGTAGAGCTACTTAATAGAGCGGGAAAAGCATATTATCAGGAAAGCCACGAGATAATGTCAAATTACGAATATGATGCTTTATATGATGAGCTTGTAGCCTTGGAAGAGGAGACTGGTATGGTGCTTGCTAACAGTCCGACTATAAATGTAGGGTATGAAGTGTTAAGCGAGCTTCCAAAGGAAACCCATGAAAAACCAATGCTTTCACTTGATAAGACCAAAGAGATAGATGGCCTTGTAAGTTTTTTAGGTGACAAGGAAGGCTTGTTGTCTTGGAAATTAGACGGATTAACTATCGTATTAACATATGAGAATGGCAAGCTTGCAAAAGCTGTAACAAGAGGTAATGGAGAAGTGGGAGAAGTTGTTACAAGTAATGCAAAAACCTTTAAAAACATTCCATTGTCTGTGCCATTTAAGGGTGAGCTTGTCTTAAGAGGAGAAGCTGTTATTAAATATACAGATTTTGAAGAAATAAACAGTAAGATAGAGGATGTGGATGCGAAATATAAGAATCCGAGAAACCTTTGCGCAGGCTCTGTAAGACAGCTTAGTAATGAGATAACAGCGGAGAGAAATGTGAATTTCTATGGATTTTCTCTAGTTAAGGCTGAGGGAATGGAATTTGATAATTCTTTGGAAAAGCAATATGAGTTTTTAGCAGGTCTTGGTTTTAATGTGGTACCTTTCAAGAAGGTAAACGCAGAGAATGTGGCTGATAAGGTAGCAGAATATGCTAAGGAAATAGAAACCTTTGATATACCTTCAGATGGTTTGGTACTTATATATGAGGATATAAAGTATGGAGAATCTCTTGGTAGAACTGCAAAGTTCCCAAGAAATGGAATTGCATTTAAGTGGAGAGATGAGACTGCCAGAACAAAGCTTATAGAGATGGAGTGGAGTCCATCTAGAACAGGACTTATCAATCCTGTAGCTATATTTGAGCCAGTTGAATTAGAGGGAACAACAGTATCAAGAGCTAGTGTTCATAATATAAGTATAGTAGAAAGCTTACAGCTAGGAATTGGCGATGAATTAGAGGTATATAAGGCCAATATGATTATTCCACAGATACTTGAGAATCACACAAGAAGTGGCAAGCTTATTATTCCAAATATATGTCCGGCTTGTGGTGGAGAAGCTGTTATAAAGGCGGCAAGTGGTGTTAAATCATTATATTGTACTAATGATAAATGTGTAGCTAAGTTTACAAAGAAGTTTACTTTATTTGTAAGTAGAGATGCTATGAATATAGATGGCTTGTCTGAGGAAACTTTAGATAAGTTTATAGCAAGGGGATTTATCAAGGAATACGCAGATATATATAAGCTTAATCGTTATGAGGATGAGATTGTTAATATGCCAGGTTTTGGAAGAAAATCTTATGATAACCTTATAGCTTCTGTAGATAAGTCTAGAAAAGTGCCAGTATTTAAGTTATTATATAGCTTAGGTGTACCAAACATTGGTGTGGCCAATGCCAAGGTTATAAGTAAATATTTTGATTATGATATTGATAAAATTACAAAGGCTTCATATGAGGAATTGATTTGTGTAGAGGGTGTTGGCGATATTATGGCTAAGGCTTATGTAGATTATTTTGCTGATGAAGATAATATGGCTGTATTATCTTCACTTCTTGAAGAAATACAGCTTGAAAAGCCAGAGGAAGTGGTTGTTGATATGGATAATCCCGTTGCAGCAAAGACGTTTGTTATAACAGGAAGCGTTCATCACTTTGATAATAGAAATCAGGTTAAGGAGTTAATAGAGAACTTAGGTGGCAAGGTTACAGGTAGTGTAACAGCTAAAACTGATTATTTGATTAATAATGACAATATGTCTACTTCGTCAAAGAATAAAAAGGCTAAGGAATTAGGTATTCCTATAATAACAGAAGAAGAATTTATTAAGATGACAGGAATTGAAAGGTAGGGATAGATATGCCAGTAAAAGTACAAGGTGATTTGCCAGCAAAGGCAGTTATAGAAAATGAGAATATTTTTATTATGGATGAAAGCCGTGCTATAAGCCAGGATATTCGTCCGCTTAAAATAGGTGTGTTAAATCTTATGCCAGTAAAGCATGATACTGAGATACAGCTTCTTAGAGCTATGTCAAACACTCCATTACAGGTAGATGTAACATTTGTATGTGTTGAGAATCATATCTCTAAGAATACACCTATGAGTCACTTAAATAAGTTTTATTCTAAGTTCCCAGAGATAAAAGATCAGAAATTTGATGGTTTTATTATAACTGGAGCTCCTCTTGAAAAGATGGATTTTGAGGAAGTAGAGTATTGGGACGAGCTTAAAGAGATTATGGACTGGACAGAAACAAATGTAACTAGTACTCTTCATCTTTGTTGGGCTGCACAAGCAGGACTTTATTATCATTATGATATTCATAAGCATTTCCTTGATAAGAAGATGTTTGGTATATTTGAGCATAAGGTGCTTAAGCGTAGAGAACCACTTATGAGAGGCTTTGATGATGTGTTCTTGGCGCCACATTCGCGTCATACAGGCATAGATGATGAGAAAATTGCAAAGGATGATAGACTTACAGTGCTTGCTGAATCAGAGCTTGCAGGTTCGTTTATAGTGATGGCTGAAAAGGGTAAGAAAATCTTTGTTACAGGTCATCCAGAATATGATAGAGATACCCTTGATAAAGAATATAAGAGAGATTTATCAAAAGGAATGGATATAGAGATTCCATATAATTATTATAGAGATAATAATCCAGAGAATATACCATTGTTAACATGGCGTTCTCATGCTAATGCGTTGTACACAAATTGGCTCGATTATTACGTATATCAGAACACACCTTACGAGTGGTAGGAATAAAACGTAAAAACCCTTTGATTATTTAGGAAATATGTACTATAATATAAGTAATAAGAAGTGCGTGCATAATATGAGGGAGGTGTTTTTATGACCTATGAAGAATTAGTTGAAAGTGCAAGAACTGCAACTAAAAAGACACAAGTTAGTAAGGCAGTGGGCCATATGGCATATCAGTTTAATGTGAAAGGTGAGGCAGAAGGTGCTTTTTATATTGAAATTGATGATGGCAAGATTAATGTTGAGCCATACGAATATTATGATAGGGATGTGCTTGTAGTTACGTCTGCAGACATGCTTCTTAATATTATTAATGGAAGAATCAGAGCTTTAGATGCGTATGCCAATGGTCAGATAATGGTGTATGGAGATCCTAGAAATTTAGAATATTTAATGTTCTCCTAAATAAATATTGCGGCTAGAGTGTGGTTGCAATAGCATAGGCGTAGTTAAGTGTTTGTATACTTAACTACGCTTATTGTGTGTAGAAGGGAACATAGAAGCTCACTAGCAAGAATACCCCACAAATATCCCTTTATACCTAGTGTTGGGATAAGGAAAATAATAAATGATAGTCTGAGTAAAGCAGCAAATAAATTGTGATAAAAAGTGATTTTTGTAAAGCCTAGCCCATTTAATATACTGCCTAAAGTACTAGAGATAAATACAAAAGGGCAGAGCCAGGCAAGAGTTGTTATAAAGTCTCCTGCAGAAGGCGAATTAAAGAAGTATGAACCTATAAAATGGCCAAATAATATGAAGAAGGTAGTGCACAATATTCCAAAGGCAGTGCAGTATTTTAATGTATTCATGGCTAGGAATTCTATTTTATGTTGATTTTTAGAAGCTTTGGCTTTTGCTATAATAGGTAAAAGCATTTTGGCTACAGCACAGGTGATTGTGGTAGGAAATAAGATAAAAGGCATGGCCATAGCCGTAAGAATGCCGTATACACTTATAGCTTCAGAGGTAGTAAGGCCAGATTTGTGAAGATAAAGAGGAATAGCAGCAGCTTCGATGCTATGGGTTATGCTTAAAGATACATTTGTAAGGGTAATAGGTAGAGAAAGCTTAGTTAATACTTTTGCTTGTTTTTTTATAGGACCCTTGTAGTTTTCTTTTGCAAAATATAGGGATATTAAGGAAAATAAGGAGGATATAAGTTCACTTGCTAAAAGTCCTATTGCTGCAATGGAGGCTAATTTGGTAGGATTTAAGTTAGTATTGTCGTATAAGAATCTAAAAATTATATAGACTACAACAATACGTCCAATTTGTTCAATTAGCTGGGTTATGCCTGGTATAAATGCATTTTGCTTTCCTAGATGATATCCATTTATACAGTTATGAATAGTAGCTAGGGGAATACACAGAGATAATATTATAAGAAGAGGCTGACATCTTGGTTCATTTAGGTAGTAATTGGCTAAAAGGTTGCTGCTCATAAACATAAATACTGAGCAAATTAACGATATGGGTAGAGATACAAGTAAACCAGATAGTAAGCTACTTCCAGCATGCTTCTCATCTTTTGATACTAATTGACAGATAGCAAGTTGGGTGCCAGATGAGGATATAGACATAGCTAATATGTATAAGGGGAAAATCATTTGATATAATCCAATCCCTTCTGCACCAATTCTAGCAGATAAGAATATTCTATAATAGAAGCCTAAAAGTCTTGTTAAAAGCCCAGCAAGTATTAGGGTGGCTGTGCCTATTAAAAGAGAGTTTTTATATAGTTTCATATATTTAATATATCCCTACAAATCATTAGATTATTGATAAATTATATGCATTAAAAACTTGACTAATTACATGTAGATGTTATAGTTAAAATATTAGGCTTTTTTAAACTTCGTATAGAGAGGTATGGTCTATGATATATCTGGATAATGCAGCAACTACTTGTATGAGAAGAGAGGCTTATGAGAAAATGTTGCCTTATTTTACAGAGTATTACGGAAATCCGGCGGGAGCTTATGAGTTAGCTACTAACTCATGGGACGCTATGGAGGAGAGTAGAGAACAAATAGCGACTTTAATAGGCGCAAAAAAAGAGGAAATAGTATTTACTTCAGGTGGCACAGAGTCTGACAATTATGCTCTTAAGGGTTATGCTCTAAGGCATAAGGATAAGGGACGACATATTATTACATCGAAGATAGAACATCATGGAGTGTTGAACACTTGTAAGTTTCTGGAAAAAAATGGTTATAATGTAACTTATCTTGATGTAGATGAATATGGAATGGTAAAGCTTGATATGCTAAAGAATGCCATAAAAACTGATACAATTCTTATATCTATTATGATGGCAAATAATGAAGTTGGTTCAATTCAACCGATTTATGAAATCGGAAATATAGCTAGACAAAAGGGTGTTATGCTTCATACAGATGCAGTTCAAGCCTGTGGACATATACCTATAAATGTAAAAGAGCAAAAAATAGGTATGTTAAGTGCTAGCGGACACAAATTTGGAGGCCCTAAGGGTGTAGGATTTTTATATGTACAAAGTGGTGTAGAGTTAGAACCTTTTATGCATGGTGGAAATCAAGAAAGTGGTAGGCGTGCTGGTACTGGGAATGTACCTTCTGTAGTTGGTATGGGAGAAGCCGCAAGGCTTGCCGATATAGAGATGAAGGAGCATATGGAATACACGGTTAGACTAAGAGATTATGCTATAACTAGGGTATTAAAAGAAATTCCTTTTACTAGGCTTAATGGACACAGAGTTAAAAGACTTCCAGGAAATATGAGTTTTTCTTTTCAATTTGTAGAGGGAGAGGCTGTGCAAGTAATGTTAGATATGAGAGGGATTTATGTATCCACGGGTTCAGCCTGTTCTACAGGAGAAAGTCAGCCGTCTCATGTATTATTAGCTATGGGGTTGAATGAGGAGATTGCAAATAGTGTAGTTAGAATGACTATTTCAAGATATACAACAAAAAAGGATATAGATATAGCTGTAAATGCAATGAAAGAGATTGTGTTTAAACAGAGACAATTATCCTCAGAATATAAAGAGATAATAAACCCACGAAAAAGATGTGGTTGGAGGAAATGGAATGGATAAGAAAAAAGTGGTAGTTGGCCTATCTGGCGGAGTTGATTCTTCAGTGGCAGCTTATTTACTAAAGGAAGAGGGCTACGAAGTAATAGGTGTAAATCTTAATGTATGGCAGGGAGAACAGGAGGATGCCAAAACAGTTGCAGATAGTTTAGGTATTGAATATCATGTTTATGATTATAGAGAAGAATTTAAAAAAGAGGTAGTAGAATATTTTATAGATGAATATAAGGCAGGAAGAACGCCGAATCCTTGCAATATGTGTAATAGACGCATTAAATGGGAATGCCTTTTAAAGGCAGCAAGAGATTTTGGAGCAGATTATATAGCAACAGGTCATTATGCGAGAATAGATAAGGTCAATGGTGATAGATATGCCATATGTAATTCGGTTACAGCCACAAAGGACCAGACTTATGCCTTGTGTAATTTAACACAGGAGCAACTTTCGAAGACTATAATGCCAGTGGGTGCTTATGAGAAGAGCAAGATTAGAGAAATAGCAGAAGATATTGGGTTACCAGTAGCTAGTAAGGCTGATAGTCAGGATATTTGTTTTATTCCTAATGGAGATTATGCAAGCTTTATAAGAGAAATGGGTAATTGTATTATAGAACCAGGAGATTTTGTGGATAAAACAGGTAAGGTGCTTGGAACACATAAGGGTATTACCGATTATACAATTGGACAGAGGAAGGGATTGAATCTTCCTATGGGTCACCCTGTATTTGTTGTTGATATAGATACTTCAAAGAATCAGGTTGTTATAGGTGAGAGTGAGGATTTATTTACAACAAGAGTGATAGCTAAAGATTTTAATTATATGGCTGTAAGTAAGATGGAGCCAGGGGATGAGTTTATAGGAAAGATAAGATATGCTCATAAGGGCACAAAATGTACGGTTGTAAAAACGTGGGAAGACAAGGTGGAGATAGAGTTCGAAGAACCTGTTAGAGCTATAACACCTGGTCAGAACCTAGTATTATATATAGGAGAATATGTGGCTGGTGGAGGAATAATAGTCCGCGGCTAGTAAGGAGTTAGGAAAGTGAGCTTAAGGGAAGAAAATATTATTAAATTGATTAATAGAGAGAAAGTCCTTGAGGAAGCTAATATGCTTATGATGGAGGATAAGGTTAAGCTTTCCCTTTCAAAAAATTTTTGGAAGGGAGAGCTACTTATAAAGGGCAATGTGGATGGACATAGCTGTAGTGCGTCTACTAGCGGTGATCAGATAACATCGTACACTTGTCAGTGTGGTAAGCATTTGGTTACAAAAGGGTTATGTGCTCATTTGGCATCCACCTTACTTAAGTATGTTCGAGGTGATTATATGCAGAATAATACCATGGTTTATACATCGATGGAGGCAGATAGAATACTCAAGAAGTGTAGAAAAGAAGCACTGGAGGGGTACCTTCATGAAACAGATGTAAGCAACCTTGGATTGGCATATGATATTTATCCAGAGAACAATTTGCTTCTTGTAGATATGTATATATTAGAAAAGAAGAAGAGACATCATATTGATAATTTATATGAATTTGAGGAAAATTTTACATTGGGTATCAGCTCTGGATATAACTGGAAAATATCTTTATTGCATAAGCAAGAATCCTTTAGGGAGGAATTTTGGCCTATGCTTTCTTTTGTGTTGTCAAATATTAGGAAACGTAAGGAAGTAGATAAGTTAAGTGAAGGTATAAGAGGAAGAATAGAGAAAGATACAGGGAAGTTGTATCTTGCATGTGACGATATAGATAAGTTTATGGAGTTGGCATATTCATGTGGAGGACAAGCTGTATTAAAGACTATAGAGAATAGAAATATATATAAGAGAAATGTGACTTTAATAGATGATAATCCCAAGATAAGCCTTAAATTAGCTATGGTTAGAGGGGCTGGATATAAACTACAGATGTCAGGGATAGATAAGCTTATATTGGGATATAATAAGATGTTTGTGGTAAAGGATGAGAACATTTTTATGTCAAATGAAGAATATACAAGGGAAATAGGAAACTTTGTGTATGAAATACTAAGAGCCGGAAGAGATAGAGAGTATGGCTGTTATAGTGTGACTATAGGTAAGAAGGATATGCCAGCCTTTACAAATTTAGTTATTTCAAAGCTTAAGAAATATTGTAAGCTATCAGTAGAAGATATTAATATGGAAGAATTTGATCCTTGGGATATGGATGCGACATTTGTATTGCAGACAGATGAGGCTGGAGGGATAATTTGTGCGCCTACAATTAAGTATAGAGATAGAGAAGTGGATATCTTTAGTAGTTCAAATGAGTATGCAGATATTTGTCGTGATTATAGAAAAGAGTCAGAGCTTAAGTCTGTACTATTAAAATATTTTAAGAAGCATAAGAATGATAAGGTGTACTATACTGAGGATTTTAGACAAATTTTTGGATTGATAAAAAGTGGTGTAACCGAAATGCAGAAGTTTGGAGAAGTGGATATTTCGGAGGAGGTTCTTGAATATAGAGTAGTAGATTCTATGAAGATAAATGCCAATGTATCTATGGAAGGCGGTTGGCTTAAGCTAGATATAGATGCTGGTGAGTACACAAAGGAAGAGTTAGAGGAGCTACTATATGCTTTCAACAAAAAACAAAAATATATAAAACTTAATGGTAATAGAATAGTTAGCTTGGATGATAATGGTCTTGAATTATTAGCCCAGATGGCCTATGATCTGGATTTTTCAGCTACAGATATCATCAATAGACAGGTGTTTATACCTAAATATAGAGCATTATATATAGATGGACGACTTAGAGAGGGGGATTTGGCAGCCTATGATAAGGATTTAGCTATGAAGGCTCTAGTTAGAACTATTAATCAGATTGAGGATAGTGAGTTTATGGTGCCTGAGGAGTTAGAGGACATTTTAAGAGGCTATCAAAAGTATGGTTATCATTGGCTAAGGACTCTTGATGTATGTGGTTTTGGAGGGATTTTGGCAGATGATATGGGCTTAGGAAAGACTCTGCAGATTATTACCTTGCTTTTAGATGAGAAACTAAGCGTATCGAGGAATATTCCATCATTAATTATTGCGCCAGCGTCTCTTGTATTTAATTGGGAGAATGAGATTGCTAAATTTGCTCCTATGCTTAATACACTTATTGTTACAGGTACAAAAGAGAATAGAAGGAGAGCCCTTGAAAAAGCTGATAAGTATGATGTGATAATCACGTCATATGATTTATTAAAGAGAGATATTGAATTGTATAATGATTTATCATTTAGATTTCAAGTAATAGATGAAGCTCAAAACATTAAGAATTTTTCTACAGATAACGCTAAATGCGTAAAGAAGATTAAGGCTCAGACACGTTTTGCTTTGACGGGAACGCCTATTGAGAATAGATTGTCAGAGCTTTGGAGTATATTTGACTATTTGATGCCAGGATTCTTGTATACATATGCAAAATTTAGAAATAAATTTGAACAACCTATATCATCAAGTCAGGATATAGGTGCTATGAAGGGTCTTAACAGAATGATAAGTCCATTTGTATTAAGAAGACTAAAAAAGGATGTTCTTAAGGAATTACCAGAAAAGCAAGAGTATGATGTATATACACAGATGCAAGGGAAACAGCATAAGCTTTATGTGGCAAATGCTTTGAGACTCAAGGGTATAATAGAAGATACTTCAGAGGATGATTTTAAGGATAAGCGAATGGAAATTTTATCAGAGCTTATGAGACTTAGACAGCTTTGTTGTGATCCAATATTATGCTATGATGGGTATGATGGTGAGTCTGCTAAGCTTGATATGTGTATTGATATGATTAGAAATGGAAAATCTGGAGGACATAAGATTTTATTATTCTCCCAGTTCACATCGATGCTAGATATTATAGGGAAAAGGCTTGAAAAAGAAGATATTTCTTATTATATGCTGACAGGCGCTACGAACAAAGATAAACGAATGAAATTGGTGGATCAGTTTAACAGCGATGAAACAACTGTATTTCTTATATCACTAAAGGCTGGAGGTGTAGGATTGAACCTTACAGGAGCAGATATGGTTATTCATTATGATCCTTGGTGGAATGTGGCAGCTCAAAATCAGGCTGCAGATAGAGCTCACAGAATTGGGCAAAATAAAGTAGTATCAGTCTTTAAGCTTATTGCCAAGGAAAGTATTGAGGAGCGAATTGTTGCTTTGCAAAAGAGTAAGGAGCAACTTGCAGATAATATATTAAAAGGTGAAACAATTTCATTAGGTAGCTTGTCAAAAAGGGAATTATTAAGTATACTAGAATATTAGGAAACGAGGAGGATACTAATAATGAGAAAGAGATTTAAACAGTATATTATTGCTATAATTATTTTGTTAATCAATGTGTTAGCATACATACAATATACAGGAAATATTAATAAGAGGTTAGAAAAACAGACCGATGCTCATCTTAAATCTTTGATTGATGAGACAAAGGAATGTATAGATATTAAGCTTGAGGAAAGATTGGAAACTTATGAAGCAGTTGCTAATTTTATTGGTAATCTTGAGGAGATAAATCTTGATGTATTAGAAGATGCCCTTCGTAATCAGTCAGATTCAGCTGGCTATACAGAGTTTGACTTGATAAATACAGAGGGTGATAGCTATATATCACAAGAAACAGGTATATACGCAGAGAATGACAAGTTTAAGAAAGCATGTAAGGGCAAGTCATCAATTGAGATTAAATATGATTCCTTTGGCAGCTTAAAAGGTATTAATTACTATATTCCTATAAAAAAGGATAAATTGGTTATGGGCATACTTAAGGTTTATTCTACTTTAGAACAGTTTACAACATTTACAGATATTACTGATTTGAATAAATATGGCAATGTATTTATTGTAAAACAGGATGGAACACTTATATCTAGAGGTTATGGTCTTGACGAAGTTGAAAATATAAAGATGATTTTAAATGATGATAAGTCAGCATCTAAGCTGGTTAAGAGTATGCAGTCAAGAAAGAGTGGATATATTTCATATGATTCTGGAGAAGCGAAAAAGTATATATGTTATGCTAGAACAGATTATAATAAGTGGTATATGGTATCTATAGTTTCAGCTCAGAGTGTTGAAGCAACAAATGAAGATATCAAGACAGATGGAACAGTATTTTTCTTTGAGATAGCTATGCTTACTGTGATTCTTATGCTTTTCCTTGTAAGAATGGTATTCTCAGAGAGTAAGGGAAATCAGTTAAATAGACAGAGATATTACTTTGTAACTAAATATTCTGATAGTATTATTATTGATTATAGCTGCGCCAAGGATACAATGTTCTGTAATGAGAATTGGAAGAAGGTACTTGGTTACGAGCCAGAGAAGAAAGAACTTAAGTCTGATATAACAAGATATATCGCAGAGGATGATATAGAAAGATTTAATCAGATTATAGATGTTCTTAAAAATGAGAAGGAATTTGTAAGATTCCAGGCAGGAATTAAGAATGAACAGGGAGAGGTTGTTAATTGTATATTTAAGCTTGCTGCTATTAAGACTAGAAGAGGTAAATTGCAAAAAGTAGTAGGTGTTATCGAACCTTGTTTACTAAATATGTAGGAGTGGAGAACATATGAGAAAGCAATTTGGAAAAATCATAGCAATTTTTCTTATATGCATAATGATGGTAGAGACTGTTATAGCATCAGAAGATGTGAGTGTGCATCCATCAAATGGTGAAAAAAGTATTTATACAGCTACAGGTAGAGATGAAGAATTGCCAGATTTGTTATCTCAATCAGCAATAGTTGTAGATATGAGTACGGGATATACACTTGTTGAGAAGAATATTAAGGATAAGCTTTATCCAGCAAGTATTACAAAGATTATGACTGCTATATTGACATTAGAAAATGCGCAGATGGATGATGTTGTAACATTTTCCTATGAGGCAGTATTTACAGTAGAAGCAGGAAGTAGTGCAGCATATGTGGATGTGGACGAGCAGCTTACTGTTGAGCAGTGTTTGTATGGTCTTATGCTTATATCTGGAAATGATTTGGCAAATGGATTAGCAGAGCATGTAGGTGGTACTATGACAAATTTTGCTAATATGATGACGGATAAAGCTGAGGAGATAGGTTGTTTAAATACAAACTTTACTAATGCTCATGGCCTTCATGATGATAATCATTATACAACAGCTTATGATATGGCACTTATTGGAAAGTATGCTTATGATAATTGTGAAGCATTCAAGACATTTTGTTCTACTGGATACTACGAGTGTCAACCTACTAATAAGCAACCGGAGATTAGATATTGGAGAAATAATAATAGACTTATAAATGAGTATAAAGAAGAGTATTATGAAGACTGTATAGGTGGAAAGACAGGCTATACTGATAAAGCAGGTGGAACATTAGTAACATATGCAAATATTAATGGAAGAACACTTATGTGTGTAGTAATGAAGTCTGCAAATTCACTTAGTGCTTATGCTGATACTACAAACCTTTATGATTATGTTAAGGAATATGTGGGTCAGGAAGTATATGACAAGTTTGATGAGGAGTACGCTAAGCTTTCGCAGAGTGGTGAAAAAGAAACTATAAGTTCTGGTAATGTGAGTGGGACAGTAGATAAAGTAGTATTAGAAAATGACAAAGATAAAGATAATGCTAATGATGGAATGTGGATTGGTTGGAAGATACTTATATTGGTAGTAACCGTATTCATTATCTACTATGTATATGTCCAGTATATGAGATATCAGAGAAGAAAAAGAAGAAGACTTATGCGTATGCAAAGAAGAAGAGAAATGGAAATGCAAAATCGCAGATAATGAGGATTTGTTAATTATTGAAATTCTTTTGGCAGTATGATAAACTGTCGAATGGAAATATATTAAACAAGATAAAATTATTAAAGGAGATATAAAAATGAGCAAGAAACCAGTTGTTTTAATGATACTTGATGGATATGGATTAAATGAGAAGGCACAGGGAAATGCTGTATCTATAGCAAAGACACCTGTTATGGATAAGCTTATGGCTGAATGTCCATTTGTAAGAGGAAATGCAAGTGGTATGGCAGTAGGTCTTCCAGATGGTCAGATGGGAAATTCAGAGGTTGGACATCTTAATATGGGTGCTGGCCGTATTGTATATCAGGAACTTACACGTATTACAAAGGAAATCGAAGATGGAGATTTCTTCAAGAATGAAGCTCTTCTTAATGCTATGAACAATTGTAAGAAGAACGGTTCTGCTCTTCATACATTTGGTCTTCTTTCAGACGGTGGTGTTCATAGTCACCTTACACATCTTTTTGGTCTTCTTGAGATGGCTAAGAGAGAGGGAATTGAAAATGTATATGTTCATGCATTCTTAGATGGTAGAGATACAGCTCCTACATCTGGTAAGGGATTTATGGAGCAGTTAGTTGCTAAGATGGAAGAAATCGGAGTTGGTAAGGTAGCTTCTGTTTCAGGTCGTTACTATGCAATGGATAGAGATAATAGATGGGATAGAGTTGAGAAGGCGTATAAGGCTATTACAGAAGGCATTGGTGAGGAAGCACAGTGCCCAGTTACAGCTATTGCTGACTCATACGCTAAGGAAGTTACAGATGAGTTCGTAGTTCCAACAGTTATAGTAGAAAATGGTGCTCCAGTAGCGACAGTTTCAGATAAGGATTCAGTTGTATTCTTCAACTTCCGCCCAGATAGAGCTAGAGAAATTACAAGAGCATTCTGTATGGATGAGTTTGATGGTTTTGAGAGAGCTGCTAGAAAGGATGTAACATTCGTATGCTTTACAGAGTATGATGGAACAATCCCTAACAAGGAAGTTGCATTTAAGAAGGTAATGCTTGATAACACATTTGGTGAGTTCCTTGCAGCTAATGGATTAAAGCAGGCTAGAATTGCTGAGACAGAGAAGTATGCTCACGTAACATTCTTCTTTAACGGTGGTGTAGAGGAGCCAAATGAAGGTGAAGATAGAATTCTTGTAAAGTCACCTAAGGTAGCAACATACGACTTAAAGCCAGAGATGAGCGCATATGAGGTATGTGATAAGCTTTGTGAGGCTATTACAGCTGATAAGTATGATGTGATCATCATTAACTTTGCAAATCCAGATATGGTTGGTCATACAGGTATTGAAGATGCAGCAGTTAAGGCAGTTGAGGCTGTTGATGAGTGCGTAGGAAAGGCAGTAGAAGCTCTTAAGTCGGTAGATGGTACAATGTTTATCTGTGCCGATCACGGTAATGCAGAGCAGCTTGTTGATTACGAGACAGGCGAAAGCTTTACAGCTCATACAACAAATCAGGTACCATTTATCCTTGTAAATGCTGCACCAGAGTATAAGCTTATGGAAGGCGGATGTCTTGCAGATATCATTCCTACATTAATTGACTTAATGGGTATGGAAAAGCCAAGTCAGATGACAGGTAAGTCATTACTTTGTAAGTAATAAGCACCTAGAATTAGAGGGAATCGTATGAAAAAGCTAAAAAATGTACTTTTAGTTCTTGCGATGACTGTAATGTGTCTCGTCTTTTACTATGTATTTGTTATCTTTGTAGATATAAGTAATTTAGTAAAAAAAGAGCCTGCCACAAATATAAAGGAAGAGGAAACGTTAAGTAATACAATAGATGGAGATATAATTCCAACAGAGCCTACTGAAGAAGAGGACAAGGAGATTTCCATCGTTGTGTTTGGCGAAAACTTTGTCCATGATAGCGTAATAGATAGTGGTAAGCAGTCAGATGGAACATATAATTATGACTTCTTATTTGACAATTTAAAAATGTATGCTTCTGAGGCAGATATTGCAGCTATATATCAGACAACAATAATTGGTGGAAATGACTTAGGTGTCAAAGGATATCCTAACTTCAATACACCAGAGGAAATGATAAGTGCAATTGAGAAAGCTGGCATAAATGTAGCGCTTTTAGCATCTAATCATACAAATGACTTGGGTACAGCGGCTATAAAGAACAGTATTTCGTTGTGGAAGAGTAATTCTAATGTGTTGCCAATAGGTGTGAATAATACTATAGAAGATGCAGAAAACATACCAGTTATGGAAGTTAAGGGTGTTAAAGTAGCGTTGCTTAATTATACAGCGGGTATGAATAAATCAATAGAAAGCCAAGATGATAAATATATGGTAAACTATCTTGTAAAGGATGAGGTAGTGGAAGATATAACAAAGGCAAATGAAGTTGCAGATTATGTAATAGTATTTCCGTATTGGGTCGCTGATTACACATATGAGACAACAGATAGCCAGAGAGAATTGGCGAAGGCTATGGTTGAGGCAGGAGCTGACCTTATAGTAGGCGCAAGCTCACATTATATTGGCGAGATAGAAGAAATACAGACTGATAATGGCAATGTTGGTATGTGTTACTATAGTGTAGGTAATTTCTGTTCTTCATTTAATTATGCAGATGCAATGATAGGCGGAATTGCTAGAATCACTCTTAAGCTAGAGGATGATAGTATCACATTGGATGAGACAAAGACAGGTTTGATGCCTGTAATTACTCATTATACACATACAGAAGGAAATGCTAATATAACAGGAATATATCCTATATGGACATATACAAGTGAAATGGCAAGTAGTCATGGTATT
>JAFOCU010000022.1 GCA_017381055.1 Lachnospiraceae bacterium | reverse complement strand
ATGCAGGGGTCACAGGTTCGAATCCTGTTACTCCGACTTGCGGTCGAGTGAAACGGAATATCACACTGGGTTCATAACCCAGTAATAACGGGTTCGACTCCCGTGTCCGCTACTGTGTGCGTAGCTCAATTGGTAGAGCGTCGGTTTGTGGTACCGATGGCTGTGGGTTCAAGTCCCATCGTACACCTTATCAATAATTGAAACGAGTCAGGTCCAATCGCTTGATTAGGTATGTGAGGAAAGTGAGGTTGGTTGCCAGCTTACTCAAGACTTCGTGTACTTGAGGACAGCTTATATATGGGTTCCTATATAAGTTCCCACTGGTTGTAAAATGTCTTCGCATTTAAAGTGGCTTTGAAAAATAAGTTCCGCCTAATCTTTAATTATTGATTTTTATAAAAATTTATGTTATAATATTTATATAAACAAGCAAATAATTTTGTTATGTTTATAGTTTATCTCGGTGAAGAATGGGTAAGCACCATGCCGAGACATTCCGAATAATGAGTACAGTATGAATGGGATACTTTTCATAGGGTGCTTGCAGATTTGGGTGACTAAATTTGCAAAGGAAGAAACTTCCAATATTAAGGAATGGTGCTTCAAGATTATCGCATTAAAATGCATAGAGCTTGTGGCGAGAGTAATAGACGCTGGCGGTGCCAGAATAACCCTGATGCCTTTAGTGTGGAAAGCTAAAGGAGTTAAGTAAGGGAATTCCAAATAATCTCGTTCGTAATGAAGTCAAGAAATTGATGTATAACACAAGTCGCTAGTACAAGTAGCTCAATACGAGAAGATATTTAATAGGAATTTTAAGGTAAAAATTTAAATTAAAGATAATGTTCTCTGAATGCTTTGGGTGAAAGTTAGAGGTAATCAGCCCTCTACAAGTTTTGGGTAATCAAGATATGATTGGACTTTATCTAAGTTCGCTTAGGTAATGAAGCCAAAAACAGTTAAGATTACTGGGGTAAGAAGTATTAGGCTCGCTACCTAATGCTCAGACTTACTTCCTTGGTAGCATAATATTGATGAAGATATTTGAAGTAAGGCGAAGGTCTAAATTGTAAATATAACAAAATTATTTGAAAAATATAAAATATTATGATATAATATTTATATGATAAATAATAAAGCACATACAGCAATTATAAAATTAAATTTTCAAATGGGTTGAGAAATTAAATTATCGTGCTTTGATTATTGGGGTATGGTGTAATGGCAGCACACGACACTTTGACTGTCGCCGTTTAGGTTCGAGTCCTAATACCCCAGTTAAATAGTTAATAGCGTGAAAGGTAAGAAATAAGGTTATTAGGCAAAATGGAAAATAAACTTAAAGTATGGGGTACGCACTTTCCCCGCCGAGTTATTAACTATTATTTTGGCTCTATGGTCTAATGGTTATGATACCTGACTGTCTATCAGGAGATGAGAGTTCGATTCTCTCTAGAGTCGTTTAGCTGCATAGCTTAAGGTGATGTAACTTACCATCTGAGGTCGCGAGTCCCAAGAAACAGAATGTCGCAACTTTTACTCCCTTAGCTTAATGGATAAAGCGCCGGTCTACGGAATCGGTATTAGGGGTTCGACTCCCTTAGGGAGTGTTAAATATAAGTTAGGAAAAGGAGATTTATATTATGTCAAAATGGGAAAAAGTAATGGATAACAGAATAGGTGGAGCTGGCTCTAAGGCAGAAAGAGTTAAGCAGGACCGCACTTTCAATAGAATGATGTCTTTTGATAAAGAAAGTGACATTGTGGTTCTTAAGAAAGAAGGCGACACAATGTATCTCTTAAAGCAGACAAGAGAGGACAACTTAGTAGCTGCTTTCGAAGAGAAGAAACTTAAGTCTAAGGCTCTTATTAAGGAAGCTAAAAAGTTAGTTCTTGAAAGAGAGAAGAAGGCTAAGAAGATAAAGGAGGCGCCTGCGGCAGATGTTGGATAAAATTTATGCTGTTAGGCAGCTAAGACAAGACAATATATCTAATGCAGAAGTTGTTCAAAAAGACGAATTTTCTTATTATAAATGTAATTTAGAAGGGCAAGTTATGAAAATTGGATATACTTGTCCTTTGGATATGATAAAATATCCTATTTACTTTACAGTTAATGGAGTAGAACAAAAGATAACAATAGGAAAGAATGGAATTTATGAAGTAAATGCGGAAGAGACATTTATAACAGTTTCAGAAGTATTCTTACCTCAAAATGTAGATTTTATATTTGATTATGAAACCTTTATCCCCATAGCTTAATGGATAGAGCATGCGGCTTCTACCCGCACAATCGGGGTTCAAGTCCCTGTGGGGATATCTGCGGGTGTGGTGTCAGCGGCTAGCATCCCAGTCTTCCAAACTGGTGGGGCGGGTTCGAATCCCGTCACCCGCTTAAAGCTCATACAGCAAATTTTAATACTTAAAAACAATAAATTAAATAATGCTTTAATATGTTGATATATTAAGATGATAGAGCTTTGTAAATAAATCCCTTTCCTATTATATAAAGTTTAGGGCAAACAGCAAAAACTTCTTATTTGAATAATTTCAAGTTGAAGAAAACTACTAAAAAGTAGTAAAACAAATGGTATAGGTTACTATTGTTAACAAACAAAGTGTGGAGAATTAGAGTAGGTTTCTATGATTCGCCCTTAGAAAATAAAAATCGTTTAAATTAAAATAATTAAAGCACTTTGTTT
>JAFOCU010000192.1 GCA_017381055.1 Lachnospiraceae bacterium | reverse complement strand
TGTCCATATTGTAAGAGTGAAATACCTATTGAAGCAACAAAGTGTGCTCACTGCACTAGTGATGTAGAGTAATAATATTAAGAAAAGAATAGGAAAAGATATAGATATGTATAAGATAGAACTTGGTAAAAGTGGAATAGAAGTACCTACAATTGCAGTAGGTTGTATGCGCATCAGTAATATGTCTAAAGAATCAATGGCTGTGTTTATTAACACAGCCATTGAAAATGGTGCATATTTTTTTGATCATGCAGATATATATGATGGTGGTAAATGTGAGAACTTATTTGGCGAGGTTGTTTCGTCAAGTCTTAGAGATAAGCTTATTATTCAAACTAAATGTGGTATAGTGCCAGGAAAAATGTTTGATTTTTCATATGAACACATAATTCGTTCGGCAGAGGAAAGTCTTAAGAGATTAAAAACAGACTATATAGATGTATTCTTGTTACACCGCCCAGATGCATTAGTGGAGCCAGATGAAGTGGCAAGAGCTTTTGATGAATTGAAGGCATCAGGAAAGGTAAGAGCCTTTGGAGTATCTAATCAGAATCCGTATCAGATGCAGTTACTTCAGAATAGCTTAGATATGCCATTGTGCGTAAACCAGTTACAGTTTGGTATAATGCATACACCTATGATACAAGCTGGAATAAATGTAAATATGTATAATGATTCAGCAGTAGGTAGAGATGGTGGGGTATTAGATTATTGTCGTCTTAATAAAATAACAGTTCAGCCATGGTCACCAGTTCAGTATGGCTTTTTTGAGGGATGCTTTATTGATAATGAAAAGTTCCCAGAGCTTAATAGGGCAATGGATGAAATCGCTGGACGCTATGGGGTAAATAAGAATACAATAGCGTTTTCATGGATACTTAGACACCCAGCAAAAATGCAACCAGTAACAGGTACTACAAATATAGAGAGATTAAAAGATTACATTAAGGCAACAGAAATATCATTGACAAGAGAAGAGTGGTATGATATCTATAGAGCTGCAGGCAATATATTGCCATAATTGAAAGGCTTTTAAGATGGAATATTTTACGAAATTTGAACGTACAATTTGGTGCGTATCAGTAATTGCTATAGTAGCATCATTCTTCATATTTGGAGGAGATGGATATCTGAGTATGATAGCGTCTCTTGTAGGAGTAACCTCGCTATTGTTATGTGCAAAAGGAAATTTCTGGGCACATGTATTTGGCATTATCTTTAGTTTGATATATGGATATATATCATTTTCATATAGATATTATGGTGAGATGATAACATATATGTGTATGACAATGCCTATGGGTGTTTTTGCACTTGTTTCATGGATTAAGAATCCTTATAAGGGTAAAAAGACTGAGGTGGAGATATATAATATAGGTAAAAAAGATATATGGCAAATGATAGGGTTAACCTTAGTTGTAACAGTAGTGTTTTATTATATACTATCGTATTTTAATACAGCGAATTTATTACCAAGTACATTGTCGGTTACAACAAGCTTTGCAGCTGTATTTTTAACCTATAAGCGAAGTCCATATTATGCTATAGCTTATTCATTTAACGATATTATACTTATTGTATTGTGGATGATGGCTGGAATGGAAGATAAGAAATATTATTCAGTGGTTGTATGTTTCGTTATATTCTTGGTTAACGATATATATGGATTTTTGAATTGGAAAAAAATGAAAAATAGACAAAACTAGAAGATCAACATCAGTTCGTAGATTGCGAATTGGTGTTGAATCTATTTTATAGGAGTGGTAAAATATTATATAAGATTTAGTTGGAGAAATACACATGAAAAAGATAATAAATATGTTAAAAAATGCACAGATTTGGTCTGCTGTAGGTGCTTTTGCTATAGGTATAGCTGTTATTTTTGTATGTATATCTATAAAAGAAAAGGATAATACAGGATATGTTGAATCTGAGTCTATGAATTCATTGATAGATGAGAGTACAAATATAGAGAGTCATTCTGAGACAGAATCAACCACAGATGAGCTGGTTACAGAAATTGTTGAACAGGATACATCTATTCAGGAAACAACAGAAGTTGAAACTCAAGAGAAGAAAACAACTAAGAAAAGTACAACAAAAAAACAAACAACAAAACCCACACAAAATCCTACAGAATTTATTAATGCTGATATATCAGCATACATTAATAAATCAGGAAATACTATAAGAACACGTTTTAAGACGCCTAAGGGTTTTTATAGATTAGAATATGAAAATGGGTCATATGCAGAGTATGTGAGAAATCAAAAGTTGGAGCCTTATGGAACAAAGCTTTATGAATATGATGGAAAATTAGCGGAAAATCAGACATGGTTTGCGGCTATTATTAAGACAGATTTTCATGAAAAAGGATGGTTACAATGTGCAGATTGTGTAATAAAGCTTGTTAGTGATTATTTATATAAAAATGGTAGAAAGAATGAGATAGTATTTGACTTGGCATCAGGAGAAAGAATGGCTTATTCTAAGTGGACTGGAAGCTATAAAAACTATATGTCAGAAGTTTATTATGCTGCCAATACATTGTCATTGATGAACCAAAAGGAATCTAAGAAAATGTCTTTAGATAAGATATTCCCAGGTGCATATCTTATTATGGCTAAGGATAAGAAACATGAGTATGGTCACGCGGTTTATGTGATAGATGTGGCAAAGAATCCCAATACAGGTGATATAGCGTTTTTATTAGCACAGGGAAGTACTCCATCACAGGCTATGAATGTATTTTTAAATCCATTGCATCCAAATGATCCGTGGTATTATTCATCTGAAATAGGAAGTACATTTGCTATTCCTTTCTGGGAATTTAAAACAAGTAATTTATATTATTATGAGCCAATAGGTATTCAGAAACCTATAGGTATGGAGGAAACAGTTCCAGATACTGAAGTGGTTTCGGAAAATAAGACAGATAAAGAGACAACGACAAATAAAAGTACTTCAGAGAGTAAGACAGAGCCAACGACAACAGTAGAAGAAACGACTACAACAGTAGAAGAAACGACTACAACAGTAGAAGAAACGACTACAAAAGTAGAGGAAACTACTACGACAGGAGAAAGTACAGAAGCGACAGAAAGTACTGAAGGTGAAGAGTCGACAGATTCTGGAGAATAAATGATAAGTAGGATAAAAGGTATGAATCAAATGAAAAAAACAAAAATAGTGATTGCTGGAATTTTGTCTATTGCATTACTTGTTTCTTGCAATAGTGCAAAAGTTGATAATGGTAAGTCTAGTAGTGAAAAGACAACTGTAATTGATGAAACCACAAGTGAGCAAACAACAATAGAAGAAACAACAACTATGGCAGAAACTACTACGGTAGAAACAACCACCGCAGAACCTACTACAGAGGAAACTACCACACAGGAAGTGACAACAGAATTTGTAAAAAAAGAAGGCACAGGAATAATTCACGATGTGGGTGGTAGTCGATTAATTGCCATAGATGCAGGACATCAAGGTAAGGGTAATAGTAAAAAGGAGCCAGATGGCCCAGGGTCAAGCACATATAAGGCAAAGGTTACTAGCGGAACAGAAGGATGCGTAACTGGATTGGCTGAATATGAATTGAATCTAACGATATCCTTAATGTTACGAGATGAGCTTCTAGCTAGAGGATATAATGTAATTATGATAAGAGAAACTCATAACGTAGACATAAGTAATAGTGAAAGAGCTATGATAGCGAATCAGGCTAATGCAGATGCATTTGTTAGAATACATGCTAATTCTAGTGATAGCAGTTCAGTTAATGGGGCAATGACAATATGTCAGACAAAAAATAATAAGTATAATAGTCATCTATATGAGCAGAGCAAGAGTTTATCAGCTAGTGTGCTTAATCATATATCTAGTGCCACAGGTTGTAAAAAGGGTAGTGTGTGGGAAACAGACACTATGAGCGGTATAAATTGGTGTGAGGTGCCAGTTACAATCGTTGAAATGGGTTATATGAGTAATCCAGATGAGGATAGATTGCTTTCGACAGCAGAGTATCAAAAGAAAATGGTGCAAGGTATAGCGGATGGAATAGATGAATACTTTGGAAACTAAATATTGTGAGGTTTGAGTAGAGACTATGAACAAAAGAAAAGTGTTTAAAATTACAGTATTTGCTGTCACATTTATATTAGTAAGTATAGGTGTGTTTTTCTATTTCTCACAGATGATAAATCCTTTGTCTATATGTGAAGAGATTCGTTATGAGATAATAAATGAGCCAGACATTAGAGGAAAAGGCTGTTTGTGGGATATGGATATAAATAGTCAGCATGGTGAATGGGTTCAAAATGATGGAAGTGGAAACACATTTTTCTATGGCGAAGATGAAGAAATAGGAGCTCAGGTAATAAAATATATGGATTCCACAGGTAAAGCTATAGAAGGCTTTGAAGGTATAAATTATCTAGATACTTTTAGTTCAGGCTATTATCAAGTGTCACAGATTCCTATTTATGCTTAAATAGATGAAAATGGTGATGGAGTAGGTGCTCCGAAGAAAATTATCGACTTTTTATGGAGTACAAGGGATAAAATGCTTCTTGTTATAGATGGAGAAGAAGTAGAGTTCTTAAGAATAGGCGAGCCAGTATATTAAAAGAATATGCGTAGAACAAATATAGATTCGTTAAGTATTTATATTGGTTTTACGCATATTTTTATTATTTCTGAACATATTAGTATATAGCAAAAAATGTTATGTTGCAGTAACGAATAGTAGAAGGAGCAATGATGAACGTAACAAGTGAAATAAAATATATCGGAGTCAATGATTATTCAAAGGATTTATTTGAGGGATTATACAAGGTGCCAGAAGGCATGGCGTATAATTCCTACGCCATCATCGATGAGAAAATAGCCATAATGGATACAGTAGATGTGTTGTTCACAAATCAATGGCTTAACAATATTGAAAAGGTGCTGGGAGAAAGGAAGCCTGACTACCTGATAGTTCAACATATGGAACCAGATCATTCGGCCAGTGTTATGGGATTTTTTAATAGGTATCCTGATACTACATTGGTAGCATCCTTTAAGGCCTTTGAGATGATGGTGAATTACTTTGGAACAGAGTTTGAGGATAGAAGATTGGTTATAGGTGATGGTGATAAGCTGTCGCTGGGAAGGCATAAGCTCATATTTACATCAGCCTTTATGATACATTGGCCGGAGGTTATGATGACCTATGATAGTACAGATAAAGTGCTATTTTCAGCGGATGCCTTTGGCAGATTTGGAGCTATAGAGGCTAAAGTAAACTGGATAGATGAAGCTAGACGTTACTATTTTGGTATTGTTGGTAAATATGGTACACAGGTTAAAAAGCTACTAGAAAAAGTGGCTCAGTGGGATATTCAGATAATATGTCCGCTGCATGGGATTGTGTTATCAGAAAACCTACAATACTTTTTTAGTTTATACAACACTTGGGCGTCTTATGATCCGGAGGATGAGGGTGTGTTGATAGCATTTACATCGGTTTATGGCAATACAGAAAAGGCTGCTATGATGCTTAAAGATATGTTGATAAGCAGAGGCTATACAAAGGTGGCTTTGAGAAATCTTATAAGAGGTGATATATCAGAGGCTGTGGCAGATGCATTTAGGTATAGTCAGCTGGTGCTTGCTACAACTACCTATAATGCTGATATATTTCCGCCTATGCGTGAGTTTATCAATAGCTTAATAGAGAGAAACTTCTCTAATAGAAGGGTGGCACTGATAGAAAATGGAAGCTGGGTGCCTGTAGCTTCTAAGAAAATGAGAGAGAAATTCGAGAAAAGCAAAAATCTAGAATTTATAGAAAGTCCTGTGAAGATATTGTCAGTATTAAGTACTGAAAGTACACAGCAACTTGAAAAACTAGCAGATGAATTGTCAAGGAAGAATTAAGTTGAAAATATCATAGAACATTAATGGGTAACCATTGAAAAAATATAGAAAAGATGAGGGATATTTATATGAAATATGTATGTGATGTGTGTGGATGGACTTACGATGAGGAGCTTGGATATGAGGAGAATGGTATTGCACCAGGTACAAAGTTTGATGAGCTACCAGAGGATTTTCAATGTCCATTGTGTATGGTGGGAAAAGAAATGTTTAGTGAGGTTACTGAGTAATGGAGCAGGTTGAGTGTGAGTTTGCTTTAAAGGATAGATTGGAGTCTGGCCAACCTTACTATGAAATTCGTTTGGAAAGTATAGGTGGTTTGGGAGCAAATCTGTGTGGAAAGATGTTAGGTGAGTTGGGCGTAAAGTATCTAGGGGTAAATAGCAGTAGCTTTTCTAGTTATGGCTCAGAGAAGACAGGAACGCCAGTAAAAGGATTTATAAGATATTGCAAAACAAAAAATGAAATCAGGGTTCACTCGCCGGTGGTGGAACCAGATTTACTTGCAATATTTCATCAAGCGCTATTAAAGGATAAATCCGTATTAAAGGGATGTAAGAAAAATACAGCCGTTATTATTTCCTTAGAGCCAGGCAGAGATATACATGAGTCAATAAAGGGACTTGAATCCTACAATTGCTATGGTCTAGAGGCAGGACGAATCGCTATGGAAACACGTTCTAGGATAAATGTAGTTATGCTTGGAGCTACCCTAAAGCTTATGGGAATCGATGATGTAGGGATAGGTGAAAAGATATGTGAGGATGTGTTAGGAAAGAAATATCCAGACGCATTGAAAAGTAATC
>JAFOCU010000191.1 GCA_017381055.1 Lachnospiraceae bacterium | reverse complement strand
TGAAAAAGCGATTATTGATCCTAAGTCAAGCTTCTGCATTGGACTTGATTACCGCATCCCCGCGCAGCATGGTTTGATTGATGCTAAGTTTGTATAGGGTTTAAAATTATCCCCATCCTATAATGAAACTACATTCGCGGCAGAATATTTAGGATCTTGGTTAGGCGGTAGTGATGAGTCTTGGTTTGACTTCGCGCGCCTGGTCAAATATCGCAAATTAAAGAATCCAGAATGGATTCAAAAATTTAAAGGGGATAGCAAAGTTTTCTACTTAATTTCAGTAGACGTGGGACGTTTGCACGACCAAACAGTCGCGTGTATATTCCGCGTTAATATACGTGATGATAAATACTATGCAGCACTTGTTAATTTATTTGTCCTTGGCCGCCAAGCAGAGAAGAAAACATTTGTTGAACAAGCAATTGATCTAAAACAACTAATTGAAATTTACAATCCGCGCGAGGTCGTAATCGACTGCAATGGTTTAGGTGTCGGCTTAGCGGATGAAATGATTAGAACGCATTTAGATAGCAACGGGAAAGAGCTTCCAGCGTATGGTTTCTTTAATAATGATGATTACAAGAAAATTTAGCCGCGGGACGCTATTCCAATTCTCTATTCTTTAAAGGCCAATGGCCCCTTAAATTCAAAAATTCATGGTAATGCTTATTCACGTATTTATGGTGGTATGGTTCGATTTCTTATTTCTGAACAAGATGCGCGCGCTTCTCTCTTGGCTACGAAAGTAGGCTAGAGGATGAAAATGGAAGAGCGAGTAAAGAGATTGATGCCGCATGAATTAACCACCAAACTATTTGAAGAAATGTCTAATTTGCGGCTCCGCCGCAATGGTCTCGATATAGTTCTCGAGCAAATTAATGCGCGCTTCCCAAAGGATAAGTATTCTGCTTTTGCTTATGGTTTGTGGCGCATTAAAGAATTAGAAGAAGAGAACTATAAAAAGAAAAGTCGGAGAGCCGGACGTGGGGATGGTCGTAAATTAGTCTTCTTTACTGGAGGACAAAACTAATGGAAGTAAAAGAGAGAGATTTGACTACTTTTAAGAGAACTTATGAAGAAATGGTAGCTAAAAACTCTACAGCTTGGAATGAATCTTTCGAGTATTATCGCTCCATTAGGAAAGTTAAAGACTACACAAAAGAGGAAGCAGAGCGCATTATTAATAGCGGCTCGCTTCTTGCGTAGCAACAATTATCTCGTAATTTCTTCTTGAAAGATGGTTTTTATAAACGTATTATTATTTACTATGCTACTCTTTTAAAGTACGTAGGTATATTAATTCCCAATCCAGCTTTTGGTAATAAACTCTCCACTCCATACATATCCAAAAGATATAATAATGCTTTAGACTATCTGGAAAAGATGAAATTACCGCAATTGTTAACAAACTTTTCTTTGCGGGCGTTAATAGATGGTTGTTATTATGGTGTTATTTAGTCAATAACACGTGATGACTTTGTTTTGTTAGATTTACCGGCTGAATTTTGTCGCTCTAATTTTAAAGATTTTCATGGCAATGATATTTTAGAATTTGATGTAACATATTTTAATTCAATTGTTGATGCTGATGTTAGAAAATAGGCTTTAAAGGTTTATCCTAAAGTTATAGCTGATCATTATCGTCGTTATAGCAAAGGATAGGTTAAAACAAAGTGGGTAAAAATTCCTTCTGAAATTGGTTTTTGTTTTCCTTTTACGGACGATTGTCGTCCTCTCTTCTTAGAGATTATCCCAGCCACCATTGACTATGATGATGCTGTTGATATAAATAAAGAAAGAGATTTAGAAGAGATTAGAAAGATTCTCGTTCAGAAGATACCGCATCTTCAAGATGGCGCGCTCTTATTTGAGCCACCCGAAGCTGAAGTAATGCATAGCGGCGCGGTTAACATGATGAAAGGTAATAAGAATATTAGTGTTCTTACTACTTATGCTGATGTTGACGCGATTGTTTCAAAAGCCGCTTCTGAAGCAACCACCAATTCATTAGAGAAGAGCTTATAGAATGTCTACTCTAATGCGGGCGCGAGCCAGTAGATTTTCGCGCCGACTGGTAGCCAGGCTTTACCTACTTCTATCACTAATGATATGGCGTTAATGATGATTTTAGCAAATAAATATAGCCATTTCTTAAGCTATATTATTAATTCATTATTTGCTAATTCTAATATTAATTTTAAGTACACTGTTTTGCCTGTTAGTTGGTATAATGTTACACAGTATATTACTGACACATTAAAACTCGCTCAAAGTGGTTATAGTATTCTCCTGCCAGCTATCGCGGCGGACTTGTCACAGAAAGATTTAATTAATATTAAAGAGTTAGAAAATGAAGCATTAAATCTTATTGAAGTGTTAAAACCGCTCAACTCATCTTACACGCAAAGTGGAGAAGTTGGTCGGCCAAAATTGCCAGTAGATGAAAAATCTCCAAAGACGATCTAGAACGAAGAATCAATTGACAATCAGTAATGGAGGCTCAAATGAACAAGTATGAGTTTCCCGTAACTGTTTACGGTAATTTAGATAAGTACAATGAGGTACTAAGCAAAGCAAGATGTCGTATTTTTTATAAGTACGAAAATCGAAATGGCACATATATCACAGATGAATTTGCTGAAAAGCTAATTAAGTCTCTCCCTTATGCTCCTGTAAAGGGTATCTATGATGGGGATGATTATTCTGATCATGGTATGGAAAGAAATGAGGGTCGTATTTATGGTATAGTACCAGAAAATCCCAATGTCGCTTGGGAAGAGCATCTTGATGAAGATGGTGTAACCCGTACTTATGCTTGTGTTGATGTATTAATCTTTACAGCATTATATAAAGAAGCTAATGATATTATAGGCAAGAGTCAATCAATGGAATTATATGGCCCTTCTTTAAAATATCACGAAGCTATTGTACACAATAAGCGTTATATCGTTTTTGACGAAGGATGCTTTTTAGGTTTACAAATCCTTGGCGATGATGTAGAACCTTGCTTTGAAGGCGCTTCATTTTATACTTTGAAACTTTCTATTCAAAAAATATTTGATCTTATTAAAGATTATGGAGGTACTAAGATGCCTAAGTTTAACTTCAAACTTTCAGATGATCAGAAGTTCCAGGCTTTATGGGCTTTGTTAAATCCTGATTGCAATGAAGAGGGCGGCTGGGTAGTATCCTATGGAATCGCTGCTGTTTATGATGATTATGCTTTAATTGTCAATTATGAAACCGGCGATTATGAGCGCGCTTATTACACCAAGAATGATGAGAGCGATATGGTTGAAATTACCAGTCGTTCTAAGTGCTTTATTGTTGATGTAACTGAGTCTGAGAAAAATACTTTAGACACTTTACGCGCACTTAATGGTAATACCTATGAGTTAGTAAGTGATGTATTACTTAATGCTCAAGAGACTCTTGACAAAAATTCTGAATTTTCCGCGAAAATTGAAGAGTTAAATGGTAATATTTCTACTTTAGAATCAGAGAAGGTAAATCTTGAAAGCCAGGTTGCTGATTTTACATCACAACTTGAGCAGGCAAATAATGATATGGCTTCTCTTAATGAAGAATTAGCTTCATTAAAGGAGTATAAACTCGCTGTTGAGACTCAAAGAAAAGAGGCTGTATTTGAAGAGTATGCTGAAGCTTTATCCGAGGAAGTTATTGACGCTTATCGCGCTAAGATTTCTGAGTATACCGTTGAAGAACTTGACATGCACCTTGCCTATGAGTTGAAGAAGAACAATTCTTCTATTTTTACCAAGTCTGGTAATGAGGGCTATGTCCCCAAAGATGTTCCTGTTGAAGGAATTGCCGCTATTTTATCTAAATATAAGAAATAATTAGGAGGCTATTTAAATGGCTAGAATGACTATTAGTGGTTATGGCCAGGTAGAACTTAACAACGTAGCTTTCCGTCGTGACGGCCGCATTGAGGCTCAGTGCGCACTCGACACTACCGATTTTGCTAACGTTCCCGCTGAGAATGGTATGATTCTTCGCGTTAAGAAGGCCGACCACAAGATTTGCTTTGCTGATGCTTCTGCCGCAAATCAGCTTTACGCTTTAAATTACAGCACTGAGCATATTTATGACGAGCGCACCCCTGGCTTAAAGAATTTTAAGCTTGAGGCTAAGAACGATTTCCTTCCACGCGTTGGTTATCTTGCTGCTGGCGATCTTTGGACCACCAACTGCATCGATCTCGGTTCATATGCTAGTGCTTCTGCAGTTGCAAGCGCACTTGCTACTGGCACAGTTTATGCTGCTGTTGGCACCCAGGGTGCTGTTGTTCTTGGTAGCTCTGCCCCATCTGTTGGCCCTGTTATCCAAGTTATTAAGAAGACCACGATGCCTGATGGACAGGATGCTTTTCAGCTCCAGGTTCTTAAGGTTTGATTTAGGGAGGGTATAATATAATGACACTTAAAGAGTTTAGAGATATTGCCCTTCAAGCCGCTAAGGGTACTGCTCCAGAGACTTTCTCCATGAATGAAGTTAACGCTGCTTTCATTGATGGTCTTAAGGAGCTTGCTGGTTCTTATAACCAGTTCATGAAGAATCGTTACGATATTTACGATATTATCATTGAGTCTATTGACCAGATTCTTCCAAAGAATGTTATTGATGCACTTGGTTCCTTTGCTGAGGTTAAGGTTGTTGGCCAGGGTGATAAGGCGATGTTCCGTCGTAAGCTTGGTCGCCAGCGTGCTAAGAAGTTCCTTACCCAGGTTGGTTTAAGTGGTGTTTACGAGACATTCCGTCTTGATGCTGATACTTTCGAAGTTAGTGCACACGCTGTTGGTGGCGGCGCAACTATCGACTTCGAGCGCATGCTTGATGGTGCCGAATCTCTTGCTGAGGTTGTTGGTATTGTTACTGAGGGTCTTGAGAATGCTGTTTATATTGAGGTTCAGAAGGCTCTTGTTGCTGCCGCAGCAGTTATGCCTGAGACTAATATTGAGAGCGGTTCATGGGATGCTGAAGAGATGGTTCGCCTTCTCACCACAGTTCGTGCTTATGGCTCCCCTGTGATTTACGCCTGCCCAGAGTTCATTGCCGCTATGGGTCCTGATGCTATTGTCGCTCCTATGACCAATGCTGCTCAGGGTATCTATAGTCCTAAGGATATTGATGCTATCCATGATTATGGCTTTATCAATACCTTCCGCGGCGCTCCTATTGTTCAACTTCCTCAGTCCTTTGTTGATGAGAGCAATACTGAGACCTATGTTAACCCACGCCTTGCTTACATTTTCCCAGGCGGCCAGGAAAAGGTCGTTAAGGTTGTCCTTGAGGGTGCTACTCAGATTCGTGACCACGAGAATAAGGATAACTCCATGGAAGTCTTTGCATGGAAGAAGATGGGTTGCGCGATCCTTACCCATCATAACTGGGCTATCTATGAGAATACCAGTCTCACGGATACCTCTGCTAAGGATATCTACGGTTTCTAATTAACCTGTAAGGGGAAGGGGCAATTCCCTTCCCCTATTTAAATAATATGCGCAATGCGCAGGAGTTAAAGGAGAATTTTTATGACTGACAAAGTTAAAGTTATTTGTGCCTCTAATGGCCGCTGTGTGATTAATAGCCGTGAATTAAATATTAGACGCATTTGGCGCGGGCGTGGTGACGTTGTTATTTTTTCAAAAGAAGATATTGAAAAATTAATGTATGACGCTGCCTTTAGTAATATGATAAGAGAGGGTTATCTATATATTGAAGATATGGATATTAAGAAAGAGATTGGAGTTGAGCCAGAAGATGCCGAGACTCCCACTATTATTCTTTTAGATGACAAAACCCTTGATCGCTTTTGGAGATTAATGCCTTTCGCGCAGTTTAAAATTGAAACTAAATCCTTAACGAAGGCTCAAATTACTATGCTTGCAAAATATGCAATACTTCATGGTGAAGATGGCAATATTGAAAAGGCTAATTATCTAAGTGATATTAGCGGATACCAAATCTTAAAGGGGATCGAATTAGAAAAGCAGAGTAAGGAGGTATAAGTATGACTGAATTTCAAGTCGTATATGATGCTTTCTTAGGAAAAATTCTTGAGGACGAATGGAATGATTGGGATTTAGAGGATATTGAAACTGATTGGCATACTTTGCTAATGGGCGCAATTCCTCATTTTAAGTTCCCGCGCGTATCGCTCGAAGTAAATGACGAAGGCTTTGAAGATGATTTAAATAACGAAGAAATTTAGATTTTAGCCACATATATGAAATGTGAATGGCTTAATAGAACACTTATGACTTGGGAAAATGTAAAACCGCTATATGAAGAGCGTGATTTTTCACAAGCCAACTTGATAGATAAGTTTAAAAACAATTTGCAAGCAGAGCAAAAGAATGCTGAAAAATTGGAAGCTAAATATTATCGTTCTATCAGACGCCAACCATATGATTATACGCGGCTTGCTACATAGGTCTAATGGAATATTTAGAAGGCTATAATAATAATCTAAAAAATCGTCTTTATGGGCTTTTGTGTGAAAGAGAAAAAGAAGGAGAATGGCAAAAGTTTTTAGATTCAATTGTTATTGAATTAATGTCATATCCGGAAGAGAATAGAACCATTAATTATTATCGACTTTACACAAAAGTTGCGTCACTTCGTTATTTAAGTTATGAATATTTTCGTACTACAGTTTTTGACTGTATGAGTTTACTTTCAAAATTATGAGTTATTTTGATGTTTATTAGAAACGATTAAATCGTTTTGGTAATGATTACCAATCACGGTTATAGGGCGAGCGCGAGTATAATTTTGATTTGTATCTTTTTAAAACCGTATATCGTGTTGATTTTGAATACAATCATTGTCATCATGCGGGCAGTTTAGAGAGATATAAGCAGGATGATACTAAGACTTTACAATACTTACTTACAAAAGTAGATGTAAATATTCCAAATGGCACTATTTTAGAATTGTTAGATAAAGACAATAAAAAATAGTTGTGGATGATTTATTATTTAGAGAATATAAAGGCTAGTGGCTACAATAGATATATCGTTTTAAAGATGACGCATTTTTTAACATGGACAGGGCGCGATGGTAATTCTCACTCTTCTTGGGCATATATTTATGGACAAGAAGATAATATGTTAAAAGATGAAATTCGTTCACGTTCGCGTATGGATGCAATCTATTCAGAAAATTTAAAATCAAGTTTCTTTATTTTGCCGCGCAATGAACATATTAAAAAGGATATCTATTTAATTGTAGGTGAAAAGCCTTTTTAGGAATATTATCGAGTTACTGGTTATGATATTCAATCTACTCCTGGTGTAGAATATGTAACTATTGACCCGACTTATGAATATGATTTGAGTAAACCGCCTGAGCAGGATGTTGAAGATAAAGAAGAGGATTACTTCTGGTTTAATGGAGGTATTGAAGAATGAGCAATACGAGAAATTTAGCAGATGTTGGTCCAAATCTTCAAAAAATTGTTAAGAGGTTACAATCAAATCAGAAGTTATTAAAACTTCTTTATTATACTGATAAAGATCCATATGAGCATGATGATTTAACTGATATTCAAATAAGAGAAGAAATTTTTGAAAAGCTAATTAAAATTATACCTCGCGTAGGACCAAAAGAGACTGCGCATAGTATGATTGTGCTTCGACTCGTTAATGGAAGAAGTAATCCTGGTAATAATGAATTTCGAGATTTTAGATTTGATATAGAGGTTTTTGTTCCGTTGACTCAATGGATTATTAAAGATTCAAATTTAAGACCATATGCTATCATGGGAGAGATTCACGAGAGCTTGAATGGTAAAACTGTTGAAGGTCTTGGTAGAATAAGCGGTGGGGACTTCCAGATAAACTTCTTAACAGAAGAAATGAGTGCATATGAAATGAATTATTATATTACAAGTTATGATTAATGCAAATTTTTTTATAGGGCGCCCGATTGCTTTTAAAAATATTTGTAAGGTTTATCCACCGCGAATCAATGATATAATTGATAATTAGGATTATCCAATATATAGGTAGATTTTGCTTTAGAGTCAAGAAGATATTGAAGATTATTATGCTGAGAAACAGTTACCTATGGATGAGGTTCCAACACCGTTGCAGTATTTATTTATTGTCGCGGCGATTGATGAAAAATCAAAATAGTTGGTTAAAAACGGTTTTGAATTTTTTATTAAAGAGCCAGTAAATCTTTTAATGGATAAATAGTTAATTGTAATTGGTGATTTAAAAACCGAACTTGCAAAAGTTAAAGAGGCCAAAGATTTACGAATCATTAAAGAAGATAACTTTTTTGAGTTACAAAATTTGATGCGCGCGTCTATTGGGGAAAAGGAAGTAGAACCTTATAATCCAAATGAGCACCCTAAAGTTAAATATTTTAAGGCTAAGGCGCGCCTTCGTGATAGAGTTAAAGCAAAATCAAAAGATAATTTGACTTTAGGTTCAACTTTAGCTGCAATTTGTTGTATGGATTTGAATTTAAATCCACTTAATATCGGAGAGTTAAGCTAGGCGGCAATCTCTGTTTTAATACGTTATTATCAAGAGAAATAGAAATATGAAATTGATATTAAGAGTTTGCTGGCCGGCGCAGATAGCAAAAAGGTTAAACCACAAAATTGGATTAGGAATATTGAAGATTTATAAAATGGGAGGTCATTTCTAAATGGCTAGTATTTTAGACCGTTATGGCATTAAGGAAGTTGCCGACGTAACCTTCTACGAGATTAAAGATGATGGTACTCCTGGTAAGCCAGTTCTTTTCCTTGATACCTTGAAGGTTTCTACCATTGAGCAGACTGCTGAGCAGGTTGACGCTCGCGGTGGTAAGGGTAATCCTAAGCTCATTACTTGGGACTACGGCAAGGAAATTACCGTTAATATTGAAGACGCCCTCTTTAGCCCAAAGTCCATGGCTATTATGCTTGGTGACGGTCAGGTTGCACAGGGCGGCGGCGCGTTCATTCGTAAGACCGCAGTTGTTCGTATGGGCAATGAGGCCAACGGCGTTGTTAAGATGATTAATGACTATGTTGTTGCCGACGTTTACGATGCAAATGAAGGCAGTAAGCGCGTAAAGCTTTACCTCGGCGGCGAAGCTACTGCTCCTATGGGTGAGGTAAAGATTAATGGCCAGCTATTATTCACTGATGGTGTTGCTAATGCTGCTCTTTATGACGAAGATGGTACTGTTCTTGATGATGCATTCACTGAGAGCGATCTCAAGGCTCTTTACACCACTGGTTTCACTGTACCAACTGGCAAGAATCTTGATGGCCACAAATTCATGTTCGTATATTGGGTAAAGGCTACTACCAAGACCATTACTGTTTCTGGTGACAGCTTCCCAGGCACTTACTACATCCAGGGCGATACTTATTCTCGTTCCGATGTTACTGGTAAGGATCAGTTCTTCCAGTTCATCATTCCAAAGGCAAAGATGAGTGCTGAGAACACCATTACTCTTGAGGCCGAAGGCGATCCTGCTACCTTCTCTATGAACCTTACGGTTCTTCGTCCAGAGTCTGGCGAAATGATGAAGTTAGTTCAGTATGACCTTGAGGATCCAAGCGCTGGTTAATTAAATTAACTTTATGGCGGAGGAAGGAATCTTCCTTCGCCATTTCTTTTATAGGAGGTAAAGGCGTTGACGGATATGGATTTTGGTTCTTTTAAAGTTTTAGAGAATGTTCACTTAAAAGCTACTTATGATATAGAAGCGAATGGAGTTCAGTTTAAAACTGGCGAAACAATTGCTGTTTTTGATAGAATTTAGATAAGTAATTTTAATTAGATTAAAGATTAGGTGGCCGCGCGTGGTGGTTTGGACAATCGTGGTCATGTGTTTTGGGAGACAACGCGCGCGATTCAGTTTTCTTTTTCTTAGGGAGTATTTTCAAAAACACAGTTTGGTCTTTTGACTAATTCTAAAGTTATAAGATTTGATGAAGAATATCCATTATTGATTACTTATGATGATGAATTAGAAAGTGATGAAATTGGTATTTTAAGGCCAACAAAGGCTCCCGTAGATTAGATTTTTATTTACGATAAAAATAGTGGCGCGAGATTAGATTATGAAAAATCTGGCGAACATTATAAAATAGATTAGGCATATAAAGATGTAATTATGCGTTATCGTTATAATTATATCAATGGCGCGACTGTAGCAAAAATTGGATAGCAGTTCACGCAAGGATTTTTAGAACTTGAGGGCAAAACGAGAGTAAAGGACGATACGTCTGGACTAATTACAACTGGGATTGTTAAGATTCCAAAACTAAAATTAATGTCTGGCTTATCTATGAGATTAGGCGCGTAGGCGAATCCGGTTGTAGGAAATTTTAATGCGGAGGGCGTGCCAGTTGGTTCGGGAAGAGAAAGTTATGTTATGGAAATATACTTCCTGGATGAGGATATAGATAGTGATATGTGATTTAAAGTCAGCATTAGTTTTAGCTAATGCTGATTTTTTTATTTGAGGTGGAGAAATGGC
>JAFOCU010000190.1 GCA_017381055.1 Lachnospiraceae bacterium | reverse complement strand
GTATTGATTTGTAAATTTCTCATCTCTATTATCGTCTACACGTCTTTTAGCTTGAAAATCTACTTTTGCCCCATTATTAAGAGCAAATTTTAAATTTTGTATATAAGCCTTAACCTCTAATTCACTTTCAATTCGTGCATTCGCTTCATCTGCCAAATCCGCATCCTCCTAAAGGTATCATTTGATACCTTTATACTATAACTATTTTCATCCTTTGTCAATCCCCTGTCAACCTTTTGCACTCATTTTCCTTTCTCTCTATGCATAAACTATATTAGGAGGTGTCATATGAAATCTTTTAATACAAAACTACTTCGTTTTATAGCAATTCCCCTTTTAGCGGGTGGCATTGCTGCTTTACTTACCACAGATAGTATGAAAACATTTTCCGCTTTAGAAAAGCCCGCCCTGTCGCCACCTGGTTGGCTATTTCCAGTAGTATGGACGATTCTCTATACTCTTATGGGCGTGTCTGCTTATCTCATTGCCACCAGCAGTGCTGCACCTATAGAAAAAGCAAAGGCTCTAGCCATATATACATATCAGCTAGCTGTTAATTTTCTATGGTCCATATTTTTCTTTAACTTTAAATGGTACTTCTTCTCTTTCCTATGGATAATTCTTTTATGGATACTTGTTTTTCTTATGATTAGAGCTTTCTGGAAGATAAACAGAACCGCTGCATATTTGAATATACCTTATCTGATTTGGATAACCTTTGCTGCTTATTTAAATATAGGGATATGGATATTGAATTAATAGTTATAAAACATAAAAAAGTTAAGCTACAAATATTGTATTTTTTTGTAGCTTAACATTTTATATTATTATTCAAAAATTAATTAACATATTTTTTTAATTCTAATAATCTTTTTTCATACATACAAGCTTCTTTTTTCATATCTCCAAATTCACTCATATCCATCTCTTTTATCATAGGTAAACCTATCTTCTTGACAGCTTCTATAGCCGCCTCTCGTTGCGATATCCGTCTAGGGAATACCGTTTGACACAAACCACCATCTATATCATCATACTCAAGAAAACTCTGATTAAAATCCATCAATGGATACAATGACACATATTCATTTGTTCTATTGTCCACTAACACTCCCCAATTTTCCGGATGTCTATCTGTATTTCCAACAAGATAATCAATTATGTTCATTCCATAAAATGTCAGCTTATCAATTCTTTCAATTTCTTCCATTACATCTATATCATGATTATATGCATACACATCAAATGCCATCTTTGATACCATTGATATATCCTTGGACGTAACGATTTTACTTTGTGTAACCAACTGATTTTCATAATATCTTTCACTATAGATAACCTGCGGTACATCAAAGCATTGACATATCTTACTAGCCAGCAGCTCACTATTAACTGCTTCTTCGCCGCCATCTTTAAGTAGTCTAAATCCATCATCTTGTCTTATCCAAGCTTTTGGGAAACACCCCTTTGTTGCTAAATCCTGTGCTAGTTCCTTGTTAGTAACCGTCATCTGTCTTCCCTTTAATGACAGCTCAACCACAGCCTCATTCAATGTATTATCATATAAATTTATATTTTCAAATATGATATTTTCGTCCTTTTGCCTTATCCAATACACATCTGTCAACGATACACAATGATATGACAACGATATATTGGCGCGTTCCTTATCTGTCACCGCCTGTGCAACACCTATACTATTTAATATTTCCTTCGCATATTTTCTATCAAGTGTCAACACTCTAGATGCGCACCAATGATAGAAATTATTTAAATTGTTAATTAAAATATCTATATCTTCTTCTTCTTCAAAATACAAATCATATGGCATAAATCTAGGATTAAAAATAGTTGCATATCCTGTAGATGATATTGATGCTACAACTTTATCCATATGCATTATTTCATATGTTTTTATATTTTTCTTCTTATGTGATATTCCCTCACTTAACTTTACTTCACCGTCTGGTATAAGATAGTTTTCTGACATCCATTTCTCCTAACCTTTATTTTTCTATATATATTGTATATTTTATATTTCTAACTTGTGCTTCATCTTGTTCTCCTTCAACATTAGACCAAAACATTAACAATATCTCTTTACCATCAACCTTTGCTATACTCATCGGCTCCATAAGTCCAGTGCCCATCTTATTAAAATTAATGCATTGTATTTCCATTTCATTGCCCATAACTTTTTTGTCTACTCTTTTTTCAATCAAATCCACATTAAAAAACTTAAAAATCAAGGTAAACTTATAGTCACTTTCTGTATCTATAGTTATTGTCAATTCTTCATCGTTAAACAGGTATACTTGCCTGCTGTCTATTATATTATATTTATTTGAACCTAATGATACCTGCACAACTTTCACCTCTCAAAATATTTTTATTATACTACCACAATGGTAGCATAATTTCAAAATTCCTACAAGCCATTCTTCTTTTAATTTAGGGATATAGGTTTTGAATCAAGCATTGCACAATGCAATAAAGGATTGCTAGATAATATATTCTAGCAATCCTTCTTTTTAAAAAAACATATTACAAATACGCCCTTAGTCCCTCTGCCAATCCTTCTTCTTCCTTCAATACTGCTTTAACCAGATTCTTTGCTTTCCCTGTAGCATGGCTATACTGATTAAGATACTTGTGAAGGGACTTTGTGCCCATATTACAACCATCCACCATAAGGTCCGCAACTGTCTCATCTGATGAATCCATAGTCATCTTCATACTAGTTTTTAACCATGACATGCCTTTAGCCATTGGATTAGGATTCTTTCCCTCATCTCCATATTCATGAAGCATGGTTGTCGCCTCATCCTGGAAACTTTCGTGCTTATCACTACTCTTCTTTAGCATTTCCTTTAATTTGCAATCCTTCACATAATCTGTGACTTGCTTTAAGGATTCTATACCCATCTTTATACCTGCGTCACACTCTCTCAGTAGCTTCACTGTATCGTCTGTTACTTGATTTTGTACAACTCCATTATCACCCATAGATTTGTTCCTCCATATGTTTTTATACATATAGGTTGTACATTTTGTGTTAGACTATTCATAATCTTGTTTACTTCTAGCTAACGATCATTCCTTGTGGGTCTATACATATTTTTTCCTCTTCGAGATACCATTTTCCTTATTATAACTAATTTTTCAAAGCTCTAGAGGGTCTAAATAAAAATAATAAGCTATAAGATACCAACTTTTCTATTTTCTGGTATCTTATAGCCTTTTCATTCTTCTGAGATACTTTTTTAGCCCCTTTTCCACTTATTTCTTATCGTCTGAGGGTCTAGGAACCTATTTTACTCTCTAAGATAATTTACTACTGTAAAACAGCTGAATCGTCTAAGTCTAGAAACTTATTCTTCTCTTTAAGATAATTTACCCAAGCTACTTAATTTACGCCTCATATCCATTTGGATTATTCTTCTGCCAGTTCCATGTATCCTGACACATATCTTCCAATGTCTTCTCTGCCTTCCAACCAAGCATCTTTGCTGCCTTGCTACTATCAGCATAACACTCATCTATGTCACCAGGTCTTCTTGGTGCGATCACATATGGAATCTTAATATCATTTGCCTTCTCAAAAGCCTTAACCATGTC
>JAFOCU010000189.1 GCA_017381055.1 Lachnospiraceae bacterium | reverse complement strand
AGTTCTCCATCTTCAGCATAGCCAAATCTTACACCTATAGATTCTATACCACAGTTTTTAGCGCCTATTATATCATGCTCTCTATCACCTATCATAATCACGTGTGACTTTACATCATCCGTAATTCCCATTCGTAGAAAAGCTTCCCTAATAACATCTGTTTTAGTATTTCTACTTCCATCCATAGTGCTTCCTGTGATCTCATCAAAATATTTTGATAAATCATACTTATCAAGAATTCTTATAGCAAATTCCTCTGGCTTAGAAGTGGCAAGTCCTATCTTAAAGCCCATATCCTTACAAAGCTCCAATAGTTCTACAATTCCATCGTATACGCCATTTTCAAAAATACCTATATCCTTAAATCTCTCGCGATATTTTTCAACAGCTAGCTTAGCCTTTTCTTCATCAAACCCATAAAACTCTCTAAAACTGTCCACAAGAGGCGGACCTATAAAGCATAATAGCTTTGACAATTCTTCCTCTATCCCAAAATATTTAAGGGCATACTGAACACATTTTGTAATTCCTTCTTTAGGATCTGTTAATGTACCATCTAAATCAAATAAAAGTATTTTCTTCATAGCTTCTCTTTTCATAATATTATTTTGAATTAACAATTTCTTTAACTAACTCTTTATTTTCATTTGTATAACCAACTAATGTATCTGGCTTATTTTCTCTAATATAATCTAATACACTATTTGCTTCCTCAAGTGTTTTTCTTGATATATGAAATCTCATTAACTTTGAACACTTAAGGTGAAGTGTATATGAAACCTTAAGATGCATACCCAAAAATGATTTTAATGTACTATGCTCGTAAGCAATAATAATTCTATCTATTGGTACTAAATCAAAGTCCTTTGTATCCATATTTAATATAAAATGCTTAGTTATATACATACTTCCTATGTTTATAGCATTTTCATCTTCTGTTTCCCTAGCAACAAGTCTAACAAAATTTGTAAGACTGCTGTGACGCCCACTTTTAAATAGCCATTTAGCAATAATAATTCTTGGACATAAAATCGGAAATGCAATAACCAAAAAGCTATATATGAGCAAAGCAACTCCATATATAAGTGTTGCTAGCAAAAGAATATATAATAACAAAAATACATTATAGTGATATGATACCTCACTTAAAATATATTCCTTTGTTATATCTTTTACGCCTTCCTCAGTCCAACCAATTGAATTAGAAAACATACTTAACATATTGTTAAATATACCATTCGTTTCCTCAACCTTAACTTTTTTGTTAACACCATATATATATGTCTCTCTATTTATTTCATTTTCTGGCTTTAATAAATAAAATAAACACTCCTTACCATCAACTAAGTCATAATAGTACTGTCCATATACATCTTCATCACGCATATAGTCATATCCACTATAAATAAGTCGTGTCATAGATATTTCCAAATATTCATATCCCTCCTCTATAGCCTCTATAGCTTCCTCTGTGGATGAAACCACCTTTGGTTCCAATACTTTATCAAATGGCAAAAACACCAATAAACCTAACGGAAAAACAATAGCCGCAATAGGCAATAAAATATTACGCATATATATCTTTCTAATTTTCTTATATATTTCCCTAGCTTTCATTCTAACTCCTATACTTACTTCATCTAATTAACGCGCATACGTCTTCTATGATAGTATAATCTATGCTTTAACAATAATCAAGCTTGCTTTTAACATAAAAAACTGATAGTATTTGAACGTAAGATTTATATTCTCTGTAGTAAAAAACTACAAAGAGAATATTAATAATAATCCAATATAAACAACGAATTTAGAAAGGTTAATATTTTTATGGAATCATATACAGGTTTTGCAGAATTCTATGATTTATTTATGGATAATATACCTTATGAAGAATGGAGCCAGTATCTTATTTCTCTATTAAAAGAATACGGAATAAATGATGGCTTAATTCTTGATATGGGTTGTGGTACTGGTAATATTACTGAACTCTTAGCAAAGGCCGGCTACGATATGATCGGTATTGATAATTCAGAAGATATGTTAGCTGAAGCTATGGATAAACGCTATGATTCAGAATTAGATATTCTCTATTTATGTCAGGATATGCGTGAGTTTGAACTCTACGGAACTGTAGCCGCTGCTGTAAGTATCTGCGACTCAATGAACTATATCCTAGAATATAACGATTTAGTTAATGTATTTAAATTAGTTAATAATTACCTTGACCCTAATGGTCTTTTCATATTTGATTTAAATACAATCCACAAATACGAATGTATGGGCGACTCTACTATCGCAGAAAATCGTGAAGAAGGAAGCTTTATATGGGAAAATTCCTACTATGCTGACAAAAAACTTAATCAATATGATTTAACTATCTTTGCAAAAGACGAAGATGACCGATACACAAAATTTGAAGAAACTCATCTTCAGCGTGGCTATTCCATTGATGAAATCAAATCAGCCCTTAATGATGCAGGATTAATATTTGTAGATAGCTTTAGCGCATTTACAAAAAATCCAATATCTGACACAGACGAAAGAATATACATTATCGCAAAGGAATGCGGGAAATAAACAAAAAGGAGATTAACACAATGAACGATTATATTGTAAGAGCAATGGCTGCTAATCAACAGATTCGTGCCTTTGCTATAACATCAAAAAATTTAGTAGAGGAAGCACGTGCTATTCATGGCACAAGCCCAGTTGCAACTGCTGCCCTTGGACGTATGTTAACAGCTGGCGCTATGATGGGTGCAGGATTGAAAAACGAAAAGGATTTAATTACACTTCAGACAAAAACTGATGGTCCTCTCTCTAGTATGACAGTAACTGTTGATTCATCATCTAACGTTAAAGGATATATCGTTAACCCAACATTCGTAAATGCTCCAAACTACTTAGGTAAGTTAGATGTTGGTGCAGCTATAGGTTACGGAACATTAAGAGTAATTAAAGATCTTGGCTTAAAGGAGCCATATGTTGGAGAAACTGATATTATCACTGGTGAAATTGCAGAAGACTTAACATACTACTTTGCAAAGAGCGAACAGATACCAACTGCTGTTGGTCTTGGCGTACTTATGAACAAAGAAAATACTGTAAGACAGGCTGGTGGCTTTATTATTCAGCTTATGCCTTTTGCAGAAGAATCAGTAATCGATCAGTTAGAGGAGCGTATCAATAGCATTCGCTCAGTAACAGATATGTTAGAGGATGGTTTAACTCCTGAAGGAATCCTTGAATATATCTTAGAGCCATTTGACATTGAATTTACAGCTAAAATTCCTACAGCATATAAATGTAATTGTAATAGAGAAAGAGTTTCTAGAGCCCTCATTTCTGTTGGTAAAAAAGAATTAGAGAATATCGTTAATGACGGCGAAGACGTTACTCTTAACTGTCACTTCTGTAACACTGATTACACATTTACAATTGATGAAGTAAAAGAATTCTTAAAGTAATGGCACAAACAAAAGAGGTTGTAATTGACAAAGTCAATTACAACCTCTTAGTTTAATCGTAGTTGCAAGCAACTGCGATTTAGTTTAATCATTTTTAAAACAAATAGCTAAATTCCTATAAAGCTCCTACTGCCATGCTGTCGAAAATTTATAAAGAAAAAAGGCACATTATTTTTCAATAATTATAACTTTGTTACGTTTGTTGCCTGTGGACCTTTTGATCCATCAGTTACGTCGAACTGTACTGCAACACCTTCTTCAAGAGACTTGAATCCATCTGTTGAGATTCCTGAATAATGTACAAATACATCATTGCCCTGCTCATCAGAAATGAAGCCGTAACCCTTCTGGTTGTTAAACCACTTAACTGTACCTTTCATTTTGTACCTCCATATCAAATCGTAGTTGCTTCAACTGCGATTACATTAATAATTGGTCGCTTTTGCAACCACGTAAAGCATAACATACCCCATATCTACTGTCAAACAAATTGATATACAACATTTCTACGTTTTTCGACATATTCTGACAATTACAACGCTCACTTTCAACTATACTTGATTAATATATATATGATTATCACAGTATTTTTAGATACAAAAAAACCGTTAAACCTTTTGTTTAACGGCATTTCAGTGAACCACCCGGGAATCGAACCCGGGACAACTTGATTAAAAGTCAAGTGCTCTACCGACTGAGCTAGTGATCCATATTATTTTTATCCTTATTTCTAAAGAAACAGGGCTAGTTGGATTCGAACCAACGAGATGCAGGAGTCAAAGTCCTGTGCCTTACCGCTTGGCGATAGCCCTAGGTTTAATCGTAGTCGCTACGCAAATGCGATTAAATAAAAAAAAGGTGGATACAGGGATTCGAACCCTGGGCCTCCAGAGCCACAATCTGGCGCGCTAACCAACTGCGCTATACCCACCATAGGCCATCGGGACTTGTCCCTAATGTGCTCGAAGGGATTCGAACCCCCGACCCACGGCTTAGAAGGCCGTTGCTCTATCCAGCTGAGCTACGAACACATATTACATTGACTTTGCAATGTAAAAGCGGGTGATGGGAATCGAACCCACGTATCTAGCTTGGAAGGCTAGTGTTCTACCATTGAACTACACCCGCATGTAATTTAAAAAGTTTCGAGTCGGGGTGACAGGATTCGAACCTGCGACCTCCTGATCCCAAATCAGGCGCTCTAGCCAAGCTGAGCCACACCCCGGAAATCTTTTTAACACAAACTATATTGTTTTTTTCTTGCGCCTCTCTCTGACGCAAGAGTTATTATATACGATGACCTTAATAATGTCAACAACTTTTTTTAATTTTTTTATTTTTTTATTAAAAGCTCATAAACACTAGTATTCTGACCTATAATGATGAAGTGTATACGTAAAATTTTCATCCTTATCCACTTCTAAAATCATATATGTAGGCACTCTTCCTATCTGTCTAGGATATGAAATACTTCCAGGATTAATAATTGTAACATTATTTACCATCTCCATTTTAGGCACATGTGTATGTCCGTATATTGCGATATCTATATCTCTAGCTACTGCTTCATCCGCCAATCGCTCAATCCCCATGCTTACATGATAATAATGACCATGTGTTAACAAAACACGCTTAGAACCTATATTAAATACAAGTTCATTAGACAGCTGAGAAAAGAAATCATTATTGCCCGCAACAATATAAAGAGGACATCTTATTTTTGTTCTAACAGAGTCTTCTAGCCCTTCTGCATCACCACAATGGATTACCATATCTAATCCACGTTCATTCTCTAGCACATCTAATAAATTCTCATTACGCTTATGTGTATCACTAACAATTAATATTTTCATAGCCTAACTTTTCCTTCATTAACTCTAATGCCTTACCTCTATGACTAATCTTATTTTTCATCTCTGGCTCCATTTGACCTGTTGTCATATCATACTCTGGCACATACATCAACGGATCATATCCAAAGCCATTTGTGCCCTTTTCTTCATAACCTATATAACCTTCAATTGTTGCCTGAGTTGTCAACACTCTTCCATCAGGAAATGCTGCTGCTATAGCGCACACAAATCGCGCACTACGCTCCTCCCCCTTTGCATCCTTGAGATTATCTATAATAGTCTGATTCTTCACTGAATAAGGCGTATCCTCACCTAAATATCTAGCAGAATACACACCTGGCGCCTTGTCCATATAATCCACCTCAAGACCAGAATCATCCGCCAAAACCATCTCTCCTGTAAGCTCACATATAGCCTTAGCCTTGATTATTGCATTCTCTTCAAATGTTTTCCCATTTTCTTCTATATCTACATTTATATTCATATCCTTTAATGAAAGAATTTCCATACCTAAATCTGCTAAAATCATTCTGATTTCTTTCATTTTTCCTTCATTTGTTGTAGCAAATATCAATTTCTTACTCATAATTACTTTCCTTTACTGTATTTTCAAATTCATAAATATCTGTATATGCTTTTAAACATACATTACAATTATATTTTTCTTCAACTCGCTCCCAGCTCTGACCATACAAACTAATATATCCTTCACCATCAGTTATATCAACACTTCTTGTTGCATAATCCTTCTGCATTTCCACAGCAATTGGTCTATTGCTATTTGGAGTATCAACACGTACCACAATGGCGTATTTTCCTTCCGATACAAGCACTGGTTCATCTAACTTAACTGTATAATATCCAGCGTTTTCAAACACACCACTAGCAACTATTCTCATATCTGCAAAACTTTCAACACCAGTAAAATTATCAACAACATATACTGAATAAGATGTCTCAACATCTGTTGCATAAAAACCTACCGCTTTTATTTTTTCAGGTGACTGACTTTCATATACATTTGCAAAATATCCATAGCTCTTCTCATATCCCAATATGCCTTGCCATCCACACAAATCACTCTGATAGATTCTATCATAGTTCTCTGTAGTTTCCACACCAGTATATACAATATTATGAATACCTATATTAGCATCCATATATGACACATAAAAAATACCATTTTCTCCAAAGCTGTCGCCCCAGCTGCTCTGGCATATAAATGCTCCATTACTTTCTATATCTGCAGAAAAATTTTCTTTAGGATAATTATCATCCCAGCCTATAATAACTATATCGTGATTAGGTTTTTCTTCACCAATATAGCAATAAGCTGCTTTTTCTTTATTATAATATTTTGATGTTCCATTTGCATTTGTCATAGATGTATATAAAGAGCTCTGAACTCCACCATACTTATATACCATCTCTTTTATCTTCTCTAAATTCTTTGATGCAATAATCTGCGCCTCCTGTACATGCACAACTGATTGCAAATTATTGTCTGTAATTCTATCGCCATATGGATCATCTTTTTCTAGAACTGGCCCCTTCCAAGCTGTAAGATATGCAAGTGCCATGCTGTATTCACCACCATCAAACTGACTTATATTAAACAAATCGCTCATAGACATATGATCAACAGAAAATGTATAATCATCCTCTGGTCTAAGAGTTGTCTCAAGAGCAGTCAACGCAGCAAATGCCCAACATGTACTTCTTACACCTTGATCTTTAACAATACTATTTCTCTCTTTAGCCAAATAACTATAACTATAAGGCAATACCTTAAACTCAGGGTTATCATTGATTAATGTGGCTCTATTTGCCTCCATATCCCATGTATATGTATAGCCAAATCCCCTAACTATAACAGTTAACGGCACATAAAGTATCTCACCCTTTTTAACTGGCGCAACAGGTATTTTAAACTCTGCACCATTTATATATAGTATCTTTTCATCTACATTAATCTTTAATGTAGTATTTCCCTTTTCTATTACTATTTCTTTTCCATTATATAAATTTACAGCACAATCAAAAGCCTCTGTTAAAAGGTTGGATGGTATCATCAATGTCATTGTATCATCCATATATACCTTTCCCTTAGACGCTTTTGTATCAATACCGTCAATATACATACCTATAGGCGCACTATTTATACTATGAGAAATTGCTTT
>JAFOCU010000188.1 GCA_017381055.1 Lachnospiraceae bacterium | reverse complement strand
GTAGCATCAGCTCCCATATAGTTAGTTGTCTTTCTTCTATTTCTAGCATTCTCTCTCTGCTCTGTCATGCATGCATTAAAGCCTGCCTCATCGAGAGTCATACCCTTTTCCTCAAGAATCTCTGCTGTAAGGTCAAGTGGGAATCCATATGTATCATAAAGCTTAAATGCATCCTCACCAGAAAGCTGTGTTGCTCCCTCAGCCTTCATCTTGTCCATCATATCAGAAAGGATATTTAATCCCTGATCAATTGTCTTATTGAACTTATTCTCTTCCTCAGTAAGAACCTTAAAGATAAATTCCTTCTTCTCATCAAGCTCTGGATAACCATCCTTGCTCTCATTGATAACTGTCTCTGAAAGCTTAGCTAAGAACTGACCATCGATACCAAGTAATCTACCGTGTCTTGCAGCTCTTCTAATAATTCTTCTAAGAACATATCCTCTTCCTTCATTTGAAGGCATAACACCATCAGAAATAAGGAATGTTGAAGAACGAATATGATCTGTTATAAGTCTAATTGAGATATCATTCTTCTCGTTTGTCTGGTACTGTGTACCTGCAAGCTTACAGATTTCATCTCTAATAGCCTTCATAGTATCAATATCAAATACAGAATCAACATCCTGAACTACTACTGCAAGTCTCTCAAGACCCATACCTGTATCAATATTCTTCTGTGTAAGCTCTGTATAATTGCCATTACCATCGCCTTCAAACTGTGTAAATACGTTGTTCCATACTTCCATGAATCTATCGCACTCACAGCCTACCTTACAATCTGGGCTACCACAACCATACTTCTCGCCTCTATCATAATAAATCTCTGTACATGGACCACAAGGACCTGCGCCGTGCTCCCAGAAATTATCACACTTACCGTTCTCATCACGATAGAATCTTGTAATCTTCTCAGCTGGTACACCAACCTCATTTGTCCAGATTGCGAAAGCTTCCTCATCATCATAATAGATAGATGGATATAATCTGTCCTCTTCGAGACCGATAACCTTTGTTAAGAATTCCCAAGACCACTCAATAGCTTCATGCTTAAAGTAATCACCAAATGAGAAGTTACCAAGCATCTCAAAGAAAGTAAGATGTCTAGCTGTCTTACCAACATTCTCAATATCACCTGTTCTAACACACTTCTGGCATGTTGTAACTCTATTTCTTGGTGGAATCTCCTGTCCTGTGAAATATGGCTTAAGTGGTGCCATACCTGCATTAATTAAAAGCAAACTCTTGTCATTGTGTGGTACAAGAGAAAAGCTGTTCATCTTTAAATGTTCTTTGCTCTCGAAGAATTCAAGATACATTCTTCTAAGCTCATTTACTCCATATTTTTTCATATCTTCCTAACTTTCAAGCAACACTACTGTTCAATAGTTGTCTCGCTTTCTGCCTCCTTAATATTTTTAGCGTCCTTTGCATCTCTTAGCTTCTTACCAACGAATACACCTGCAACGGCCACACCAACTAAACCAACAAATACACACGCATAGTATAAAAATGCTGTTAAAAAACCCATAGTACATCTCTCCTTTTGATTGCATGCTCATTACTGAACATTATTCTTTAGCTTACCACAAATATGCTACTTTTTCAATACTTTCCTGTAGCTGTGAATTTATCAGCTCTTGCTCTTGCCGCATTGATAATTTCATCATCATACCCCATAACCTTTAGCAATGAAATCGCATTTCGACTAGTAGCTCGTCCACTATTAAGCTTATAGTTAAATAACACATCATCATCTTTAATCTGCTCTTCAAAATGATAATTGCTATACCACTCCTCTAACAAATGAGTAAGTTCAATATCATGGGTTGCTGCAAAACATAAAACATTAAATATATTGCCATCTGCAAAGCTTTTCAAAATCTCTGTTGAAGCAGAAACTCTTTCAACGGTATTAGTTCCTCTAAGAACCTCATCTACAAAACAGATAATCTTTTCGCCTTTCTTAGCTGCGTCAATTATTCTCTTCAAAGCTTTGATTTCAACAATATAATAGCTTTCATTATTCTCTAAATCATCTCTAAGACTCATTGAAGAATATACCTTACAACGCTTAAGTTTAAATTCCTTGGCACTACATGTATATATAGTCTGTCCCAAAACTGCATTTAATCCAATAGTTTTTAAAAATGTCGATTTACCAGATGCATTACTACCTGTTAAAAGAACACATTTTTCTTCAGAAATACTATTGGCTACTGGTGATTCCAACAATGGATGATATACTTCCTCTGCCACGATGCCCTTTTTACCTTCTACAAATTCTGGCTTTGCAAAATAACCATAATACTCATTAAAATGTGCTCTATAAAAAGCCACGGCACAAGCTGACTCTAAGTATCCCAGTATTTCATACATTCTGTCAATTTTATCAAGCTTTTCAATTGTACGTGTAATTATAGAATTAAACTTAATTAAATCAATATGAAATAGCATTCTAGCATATTCTAAAAAGATTTCTCCTATTGATCCACTAACTGTATTGGAGCTTAGTAAAAATGAATTTTTTATAATCGGCGATAACTCCTTATACAATTCCTTAAGCTCGTCATTATAGACCTTTACTTCCTCATTATCTAATTCATATATGTCTTTTGCGTATGCGATAATACTTGTAAGATAACCACAACTATAAAAAAAGCTTTCAACCTGTCCCTTCATCTTGTAATACTGGACAATATTCACACATACCATACCTATAGTAGCTATTACACCGATAGGCGGAGCTAAAAAGATAAGAGCAATGGCTGATATTAATGTTGCAATAAAAAGATAATGCACAGTATTGCTTCTCTTTCCCAGCTTAGTTAGATTATGAATAAAGCTATATATAGAAATTGACTTAGTTCTTCCTATCTGAGCAAAATGCTCAAGATATTTTATACACTTGTCTTTATCACTATAAAAACTATCAACAACTCTATCAAACTCTTTTAATTCATCATCTGTAAAGTCCATTCGTCTTAATCTATCATAAAGACAATCCTCTCCAATAGATGATTGAGTATAATTCATTGCTTTAAATACATTGTCTAACCCTAAGTCATTCCAAGTAATATCATCTACATACCCTTGACGCTCAAGAGCATCAAAATACTTTCTAATTCGTTCAAACTCTACCCCGTTATACTCTCTATCGCTCTCTTTTCCCCATAACTCATTTAATTTTTTTCGTATTTTTTCTTGCTTAGCTTTTTTATTCATCTTAGACTTATATGCAAAAAATATAAGCAACGCTAAGAATCCTCCAAGAAAAACAACAATTTCCATGTTAATCACCTCTTTACATAAGATACCATAAATTTTATATAAGTGCCACCGTTGTTTTTCTTAAGGATTATTTTATTTATTTCATCTACAATTCGCTATATATTCGCCCAAGAAATGAACTGCACCTTTCAAATAATTATACAAATTACGCCACCACGGCTATCATTAGTGATTTTTTGCAAGGTTTCTTGCATCTTTGTTTGAGTTTCATCAGACAATTTGTCAATTTTTGTTCTAATTCCGTCAGTTACAATCTGTTCAATGGTCTTTCCAAATATATTAGTAGCAAATATACCATCCAATCCATCCTTGCCATTTTCCTTTATAAATCCCATTAAATCCTTTGCTTGAGCCTCATCCCCAACTATAGGTGCAAGCTCTGTTTGCACATTAGCTTTGATCATATGAATAGAAGGCGCTTCAGCTTTAATTTTCACACCATACTTCGCCCCATTCTTTATAACCTCTGGTTCTTCTATGGTTATATCCTCCTTTGATGGCATAACTACAGCATATCCTTTAGCAGAAACTTGTTCTAATGCACTACTTACTTTATCAAAATCATTTTTCTTCTGAGACAATTCTTTAATTGTCCTAATGAGTTCATACTCATTATCAATATTTTGTCCCGTGAATTCACTTAATATTTGATAATAATACTTATCTGCAATATTAAAATTGATTTTTATATTGCCTGCTGATAAATCCTTTTCACTAAGCATAATTCCATCAATATATTCATTTTCTTTAGACAGCAAATTAACATCCTGCTCATCAATATCCTTCATAAATTTACCCATATTAATGACGTTCCTTGCAGTTTTAATTATAGAAGCCTTTATGTAATGATTACAATCTAGCATTTCTATGTAACTAGGCATATTAAAGCTTATCTGACTAATAGGAAACTCCTTAAGCACGGCCGATAAAATACTTGCTATATCCTCTTTTTTTAGCTGATTACAATTAACCGGAAGTACCGTAACCCCATACTTATTCTTCATTTCTATGGCAAGTCTCATAGCCTCGTCACTCTCTGGTCGTAATGAGTTTAACAATACTACAAAGGGCTTATTTAAAGTTTTCAACTCACTTATAGTTCTTTCTTCCGCCGGTTCATACATTTCCCTTTGCAATTCTCCAAAGGTACCATCCGCTGTAACTACAACACCTATTGTTGAATGATCATTAATTACTTTCTTTGTGCCTATTTCTGCAGCTTTAGAAAATGGGATTTCATAATCAAACCATGGCGTCTTTACCATTCTCTCTGAATCATTTTCTATATGTCCTGTTGCACCTTCTACCATATATCCCACACAATCAATCAACCTGATTTTTACTTCGGTATTCCCCGATAACATTATCTTCGCAGCCTCTTTTGGAATAAACTTTGGCTCCGTTGTCATTATAGTTTTACCAGCTGCTGATTGAGGTAGCTCATCCTTTGTTCTCTCCCTATTATGCACATCTTCCATATTAGGTATTACAAGTAAATCCATAAATCTTTTTATAAATGTAGACTTGCCTGTCCTTACAGGCCCCACAACACCTATATATATTTCACCATTAGTTCTTCCTTCAATATCCTTATACAAGTCCATAAAAAAGCTCCTTTACATACTTTATTACAAAATATATGCAAAGAAGCTTACTTTAATACCTTATTTAATTACAGAAAATTGTCTATAAACCTGTGTAAAAATATTTACAATACCAGGTTCTAACGTTGTACCCGAATTAGCTACAACTTGCTCTGCAGCATAATCTCTAATCGTGCTCTCATCTGCATTTGGATTACTAATCCTAAATTTAGAACATGCATTTTCAAATTCATTACACACTGCAAAAACTCTAGAAACTAAAGGAATATCCTCACCAACAATTCCATGTGGTAAACCAGAACCATCCCACTTTTCATTATGAGTTCTTGCCACAAGAATTGACATAGATAATAGCTCATTATGCTCTGATAAAAACGATAACTGTTCTAAGAATCTAGCACCAACCAACTCATGACAATTTTCTTTATCTTCGTATGATAAAATTTTATCAACTCTTCCAACATCATGAAGAAGAACAGCTTCCTCAATATTTGCAATAAAGTTCTGATTAATCTGCTTCACATACTTATCAGAAAACTCTAAAGCCTGTGCTAAAAATCTACAATTGTATGCTACATTTTTAAATGCAACCTCTAACTCTGGAAAATGTAAAAAGAACATTTTCTTTAAAGCCACAATTGTATTTCTCTGCTCTTCCTTAATCTTGATTGCATGATCCTTAACCATTTTGTTAAGACGTTTGTTATATGCCTCCATATTAATCTTCATCTCATAAACCTGAAGATGATTATTAACTCTTAAGGATACTTCTTCAGCTTCAAATGGCTTATTAATAAAATCAACTGCACCTAATTTAAAACCTTTAATCTTATCCTCCTTAGACATACCACCAGATATAAAGATAATAGGAATATCTTTAGTCTTGACATCATTTTTAAGAATCTCACAAAGCTCAAAACCGTCCATTTCTGGCATATAAACATCAAGCAAAATAAGCTGCGGTTCTTTTACTCTAACCATTTCTAATGCATCCTTTGCACTTGACGCAGTTAATGGCTTATAACCTTCTTTTTCAAGCATTCGTTTCAGTATCAATAAGTTTTCAAAAATGTCATCTACAACAAGAACAACTTTTTCATTTGTTATGTTATTATCCACTGTAATCACCCTTTAATCCTTTGATTTAAACAATCTGCGATACCTTTTCCTTGAGCTGTTCTAACAATTGGGCAGACTTCTCATAATTAGACTTTCTAACTGTTAATATTATTCTAAACAATAATCTATCTAATTCTTCATCCTGACCTTGAACAAGCTCTTTTACATTTGACGCAAATGTTTCTGCCTTTTCAAAGCTATGCATTTCAATAGTAATAGCAAGCTTTTCCATATTCTTTCGTATCTCAGAAAGATTTTCTTCCGAACCAAATTTATTGACCTCAAAGAAATCGTTTGATTCTTCTATTTCACCTTCCATTCTAGAAACATTTTCTGAGAATGTAAAGTTGTTTTCATCAATATTTTCTGACTTATCCGATTTCTTAAGAACAACATTAAATGAGAATGTACTTCCAAGCCCCTTTGTACTATCTACATTTATTTTACCGTTCATCATCTCAACCAATTGCTTCGTAATTGATAATCCTAAACCTGTTCCACCAAATTTACGTGTTACAGATGCATCAACCTGTGAAAACTCCTTAAATAACTTTGATTTTTCCTCCTCCGAAATACCTATGCCCGAATCAATAACCATAAAGAATAACTCAACATAAGAATCTGTCTCACTAGCCTTTGTTATCTGAAACATAATATGTCCAACAGATGTGAACTTTACAGCATTAGACATAAGATTATTCACTATTCTACTTAGTGCTAATTCATCACATATAACATACTCAGGAATATCCTTAGCTACATTTAATACGAGCCTCAATCCCTTTTCATCAATAGTTTTAATATGTGTTGCTACAATATGATCTACAAACTTACTAAACTGACATTCTCTTTCATCTAATAGAT
>JAFOCU010000187.1 GCA_017381055.1 Lachnospiraceae bacterium | reverse complement strand
TTCCATGGTGTAGATATCGCTGATATGAAGGTAGACATAAATGTTCATAGAAGAAATATGGGCATGGTTTTCCAACATTTCAACTTATATAACAATAAAACTGTTATTGAGAATATTATGCTTGCGCCTGTGTACTTACAGTGTAAGGATTTAAAGAAGGCGAAGAGACATAATAGAATAATTAAGCTAACTAATTTATTTAGAAGTGCTAGCAAGAAGAAGGCTCCGATTGAGATTACAACAACTAAGGCGGAGATAATTAAGAATGCTAGAGCAAAGGCTGAGGAGCTTCTTGAAAGAATTGGTCTTTTAGATAAGGCTGATGTATATCCATCTACATTATCTGGTGGACAGAAGCAGAGAGTTGCTATAGTTCGTTCTCTTGCTATGAATCCAGAGGTAATTCTTTTTGATGAGCCTACAAGTGCTCTTGATCCAGAGATGGTAGGAGAGGTACTTGATTTAATGAAGGCTCTTGCTAATGAGGGTATGACAATGATTATTGTAACTCATGAGATGGGCTTTGCTAGAGAAGTTGCTAATAAAGTACTTTTCATTGATGAGGGTCAGATTCTTGAATGTGCACCTCCAGAGGAGTTCTTTGGAAATCCTACGAATCCTAGATTAAAGGAATTCTTATCAAAGGTTTTATAAGGAATCCATTTAATTTAGAACAATAATATACACACTAAGATGCTTTATAGTAAAAAAAGGCATTTTAGTGTGTTTTTTTGTTGGAAAATCATAGACAAAAATGCTTTAGTAGGGTAGAATGATAACGGTTTAACATACAAACGATTTAGTGAATTACTAAGGAGAGAGAATACATGAAAAAAGTAAGTAGATTACTGGTTTTGATGATGATAATGTCTCTGATTATGGGATGTTTGGTATCATGTAAAAAAGAGAATGAAAATGAATTTATAGTTGGCTTTGATGCAGAATTTCCACCATATGGATATAAGGATGACAATGGTGAATATGTAGGCTTTGATTTAAGCCTTGCAGAAGAAGTTTGTAAGAGAAATGGTTGGACATTGAAGAAACAGCCTATTGACTGGGATTCTAAAGATATGGAATTAAAGTCTGGTACAATTGATTGTATATGGAATGGATTTACAATTAATGGTAGAGAGGATTTATATACATGGTCTAAGGCCTATGTTGATAATTCACAGGTTGTTATAGTTAAGTCTAAGTCTGGAATAGATAGTCTTGAAGAATTAAAAGGCAAGGTTGTTATCGTTCAGACAGATTCATCAGCTTTAGCAGCATTTACAGGCGATGGTGCTACAGATGAAAATAAGGCATTATGTGCTGAGTTTAAAGAGCTACAGCAGGTATCTGATTATAATAGTGCATTTATGAGCTTAGAAGCAGGTATCGCCGATGCTATATGTATGGATATGGGTGTTGCTAATTACCAGTTGGCACAGCGCGGTAGCGAATTTAAAATGTTAGAAGAAAATGTGGCAACAGAACAGTATGGTATAGGCTTTAAATTAGGTAATGCAGAGCTTAGAGATCAGGTTCAGGCAACTTTAGATGAGATGCTTGAAGATGGCACATTCGCTAAAATAGCTGAGGAATGGGGCTTATCTGACAGTGTGTGTCTTGGTAAGGAAGGTACAGATGATGCTTATTTAAATGATGCTGGTAAGCAGCCTGTTAAAAAGCCAGCCAAAGAGCCATTTAAAAAAATGTTTTTAGATGTTGTAAGTAAGCTTAGTGAGGGTATGGTTGCAAGTTTAGTAATATTTGTGCTCACACTTGTTTTCTCTCTTCCGTTAGGATTACTTATATGTGCAGTGAGAATGTGTAAGCTTAAGCCAGTTCAATGGATTGCAAAGATATACATATCAATTATGCGTGGTACACCACTTATGTTGCAGCTGCTTATGGTATTCTTTGGACCATATTACTTATTTGATATAAATCTTTCTTCAGAATATAGATTTTATGCAGTTATCATAGCGTTCTCATTAAATTATGCAGCTTATTTTGCAGAGATCTACCGTTCGGGTATAGAGAGCATACCTGTTGGTCAGTATGAGGCAGCATCGGTGCTTGGATATTCAAAAATGCAGAGATTTTGGAAGATTTTATTCCCTCAGATGGTTAAGAGAGTTATTCCGCCAGTAACAAATGAAGTTATTACACTTGTTAAGGATACATCTTTGGCATTTGCAATCGCATATACAGAAATGTTTACATTGGCGAAACAGGTTGCGTCGGCAAAGGCTAGCGTATTACCATTATTTATAGCAGGTGTGTTCTATTATGTATTTAACTTCATAGTTGCACTAGTAATGGAAAAAGTTGAGAAGAAGTTTCAGTATTATAGATAGGAGAAAGGTATGAAATTATTAGAGATTAGTAATGCAAAAAAGAGCTTTGATGACCTTTTAGTTTTATCGGATATTTCTATGAATGTATGTGAAGGTGAGGTTGTGGCTATTATCGGTCCTTCAGGTTCAGGTAAGTCTACATTACTTAGATGTCTTACTATGTTAGAAAAGTTAGATGGTGGACGTCTTGAGTATGCAGCAGGTGTTGTGACAACAGACGAGGATGGCAAGGCCGTATATGCTAGTAAGTCAGAGTTACAAAAGATTAAGACAAGTATAGGCTTAGTATTTCAGAATTTTAACCTTTTCCCTCATTACACAGTGCTTAAGAATATAATAGATGCGCCTGTAAGTGTGCAGAAGAGAGATAAGGAAGAGGTTATAAAGGAAGCTAGAGAGCTTCTTAAGAAGGTTGGCCTAGAGGATAAAGAGAATGCGTATCCATGTCAGTTATCTGGTGGACAGCAGCAAAGAGTTGCAATAGCTAGAGCATTGGCTATGAAGCCACAGATATTATTCTTTGATGAGCCTACAAGTGCTCTTGATCCAGAAATTACAGCGGAGATTCTTAAGGTTCTTCGTCAGCTTGCAGAGGAGAAAATGACTATGGTTATTGTTACACATGAGATTAATTTTGCTAAAATGGTGGCAGATAGAGTTATTTTTATGGATGGTGGTGTAATCGTAGAAGAGGGCAAGCCAGAAGATGTAATTGATAATCCTAAGAATGAAAGAACTAAGATTTTCTTGCAAAAGCTAGAAAAATAGAGATTATGTAAACTAGAAAAGAAAAATGTGAATCCCAGGGTATATTGCTTTGAAAAAAGTGATACCCTGGGATTTTTATAGAGAAAAAGTTGATTTTATAAATATAATAAAGTTTATAGTAAGAATTCTAGACATCAGTTTTTGGGTCAAAAATAAGGGAAGCTATATATGAAAAGATAAGAGCTGCGCTTATGCCAACTGCACTAGAGGTAAAGCCACCTCTAAATAATCCTAAGAAGCCATCTGTTTGGATGGCTTCTTTTGTGCCTTTAAACAATACATTCCCGAAGCCTAGGAGTGGTACGCTGGCGCCAGCGCCAGCAAATTTTAGAAGTGGTTCATATAGACCTAAAGCGCATAAAATAGAACCAGCTACAACTAAACCAACCATAATACGACCAGGTAAAAGTTTTGTTTTATCTATAAGAATTTGAACAAGGGCGCAAATAAGACCGCCAAAAATAAAAGCTTTAAAATAGTCCATTATAAATAGTCCTTTCATAAAATAATATTTTTGCAGTGTACAATTTTAAAATAAATATATTTATACAGCTTCAATGACGACTCCGTGGGCAATACCAGGGATGGAATTTCCTTCATTGGAGCTAACAGGGGATACGAGAGCACCTGTTGGAATGAATAAAATTCTACGCCATTTGTGCTCTTTGATTTGCTGTAGGATATAGCCACATAGGGTAGAGGCAGAACAGCCACATCCAGAACCACCAGAGTTAGTATGCTGATTTGAACTGTCAAAAATCTCAATACCACAGTCCATATGAACCTTACTTATATCGTAGCCTTTTACTTTTAATAAGTCGAAGAGTACACTCTGTCCTACATAACCTAAATCGCCTGTTATTATTTTGTCGTAGTGCTCAGGGGTGCGCCCGAAATCAGTTAAATTGTGAAATATAGTGTCTGCAGCGGCTGGAGCCATACAGGCACCCATATTATCTTTTTCTTTGACGCCATAATCAACGATTTTACCGGTGGTAAGACCTGTTATTTTAGCAATTCCTTTATCTGTACCAATTATTACTGCTCCACAACCAGTAACAGTACGTGTAGCACAGGATTTTGTTTGACTGCCATATCCAAGAGGAAAACGGAAGGTTTTTTCAGCACTAGCATAGTGACTGGAGGCTAATGCGAGTACCTTATTAGCGTAGCCTGCAGAGACTGTTATAGATGCGAGGGAAATAGCTTCTCCCATAGTGGAACAAGCGCCATATAATCCGAAAAGTGGTACATTATAGCTTTCTAAGCCAAAAGAAGTAGCCATAAGCTGACCTAATAAATCACCGGCAAAGGCATAGCGTAGAGCAGAAGGCTCTAGTTTTGCTTTATGAAGTAAGCATTGAACTGTTTCAGCTTGCAATGAGCTTTCAGCTTCCTCCCATGTATTACTGCCGAACATATCATCACTTTCAATGTGGCTAAAATACTTACCTAAAGGTCCTTCTCCCTCCTTTTTTCCTGCTATTGAATAATACTCTTGAATATAGGCAGGACTATTAAAAGTAAGGCTCTGAAGGCCTGTAACTGCATTGTTTTTATCCATTATATTATCCTCCATACTCTTAAAAGGTAATAAATAAGGCCGAGTAACCAACTGCTGAATAATCCGTATAGGATAACGGGTCCAGCGATGGTGAATATCTTGCATCCTATACCAAAGACTTGTCCTTCTTTTTTAAATTCTATGGCTGAAGCTGCTACAGAGTTGGCAAAGCCTGTAATAGGAACTAAGGAGCCTGCCCCAGAGAATTCACCTAGCTTAGAGTAGAGCCCAAGACCAGTGAATATAACAGCTAAGAGGATAAGAATGATGTTTGTGTATGCAGCTACATCATCCTTGCTTAAGTTATATTCTTTTAATATATTAGTGATGAGCTGACCAAATGCGCAGATTAATCCGCCTACAATGAAAGCTTTAAACATATTAGTTAGTAGATTTTTTGTAGGTGTTACATTTTTTATATAGCGGCAATATGCTTTTTCTTTTGTAGTCTTATCATCTGAATTAACGGCTTTATCTAAAAGATAATCATTGTTTTTATTGTTTGACATAAGACCTCCTTATTAGTTTTTTGGAAAATAAAAGCGAATATAGTATATTAATGAGCCCAATGTTTTACCAAGAGCCATAGATAAAACGATAAATGGAATACCTTTATGAAGCTTTAAACGCCTAGTAAAGATAGCTGTAACATCTAAAGCTTCTGCTAGGGCTGTGGATAGACAGCCTATAAATAAGCCATAAGATAACCCGCCTAAAAGGAGCGTTATGGTAGGTAATGAAAAAGAAAAGTGAAAAATAGTAAAGATAGTGCCTGATACACCGCCAAGGAAAACAGCAGTTTCATATGATGTAACGTAGGCGGTAGTCTTAGTTTTGTTTGCAATCTGTGCGATAACTCCGATTTTAGTTATTAGAGAGAAGATGCCTGCAGCGATGGCTGTGCCACT
>JAFOCU010000186.1 GCA_017381055.1 Lachnospiraceae bacterium | reverse complement strand
GTAGAAGAGATAAAAATTCAATAGCTTTTCACTATGGATACACAGTTTTGACACAAATATTTTGTAATATCTTATTATGAAATCATAGAAAAGGGAGAGAAACTATGGACCAGCATAATAATATGAATGATTTTAATAATGTAAGTGAGGTAAATAATTCACAACCGGTAAATAATACAGAGGCAACTAATGATATATATTCTTCTGTGGAGCATAAGTGGCAACCAGTACAAAGCTTTTTGTCACCTGATATGGATATTCAGAAAAAGGAAAAGAAAGCTAAAAAAGAGAAAAAGCCATTGGGCTATGGCAAGGTTTTATTTACTTGTATAGCGTTTATGATGGCAACTATTCTTATAAATTCTTATATACTACAGTCCTTTTATAAGTCTTTTAAGGAAGATTTCCTTAGTAAAGATGACTATGCGGCTATGAGTATTAAGTCTACATCAGATACTATTAATACTATTGTCTCAGAGAATGATGGCTCTATAAGTGTGGCTGAGATTGCTGAGGCTGTTATGCCATCAGTAGTTGCTATAACTAGCACTTCTGTTATAGAGCAGAATAGAAATCCTTTCTACGGATTTGGTTCTTATCAGGTGCAAGGTGCAGGTTCTGGTATTATCGTAGGTAAAAATGATACAGAGCTTCTTATAGTAACTAATAATCACGTAGTAGAGGGGACAACTGCTTTATCTGTTTCTTTTACTAATGATATTACTGTTGAAAATGCGTATGTTAAGGGTACAAGCAGTGACAATGATATAGCGGTAGTTGCTATTCCATTAGCTGATATTGATAATGATACTTTAGGATATATTAAGATGGCTACTTTAGGTGATTCTGATAAGATGAGAGTAGGTGACGGTGTTATCGCTATCGGTAATGCATTAGGTTACGGTCAGTCTCTTACAGTTGGTTACGTAAGTGCCAAGGATAGAGAGATTACAACTGAGGAAGCAACTCTTAATGTTATTCAGACAGATGCAGCTATTAATGGCGGTAACTCTGGTGGAGCGCTTCTTAACATGAACGGTGAGGTTATCGGTATCAATGTAGCTAAGTCTTCATCTTCATCTAGCTCAGAGGCTAGTGTCGAAGGTATGGGATATGCTATTCCTATATCAGAGGCTAAGGAGGTTATCGAGAAGCTTGCTAATAAGGAAACTAGATATCCTGTGGCAGAGTCTGAGAGAGGATACCTTGGAGTGAAGATTATTACTTCAGATCAGTCTTCTTATGAGTATTATAATATTCCTACTGGTGCGTATGTTCGTGAGGTTGTAGAAGGCGGAGCTGCTGAGAAGGCAGGTATAGTTCCTGGTGATGTTATCATTGCTGTAGAGGATGAGGATATATCTACATCTGAGGAGCTTGTGGAGGTAGTGTCTACTTACAAGGCTGGCGAGAAGATAACTATAACTGTTATGACTAGAGACAAAAATGGATATGTTGAAAAAAAGATAGATGTTACATTGACTGTGATGGATAATGAATCATAGTTTGTGAAAAACTATTTAAAAGATATATAAAGTATGGGGTAGGTTATGGAAAACTTTCTAGATGAAAGAGAAAAGCAGCGTAGGATGGCGAACCGCAGAAGATTAAAAAAGAGAGCGGAAAAGCTTAGAAAGATAAAGATATATACATGTATGGGAGCAGTCGGTGTTATAGGAATAGCACTGATTGCTTGGTGTGTTACAGGGAATAATTCTGATGATGAAAAAAAAGCTGGAGGCAATAATACTGTTATGGTAGGTGCGGATGCTACTTTGAATTCATATAATGAAGTAGAGAATACTGAAAAAGATACAGAAAAAGATACAGAAGAAACTACAGAAAAGCAGTATGGCTACGGCGATGAAGTATATTCAGACGGCAAATTTGTAGTTTGTATTGATCCTGGTCATGGTGGAAATGATGTAGGTTGTGAAGGTATTGACGGTAGCTACGAAAGCGATGACGATTTAGCCCTAGCACTTTTAGTTAAACAGCATCTTGAAGAAGCGGATGTAAAGGTTATCATGACTCGTAGTGTAGACGAGTGGGTTGACCTTGCAGATAGACCTTATATAGCAAATAAGTCTAATGCGGATTTGCTTGTATCTATTCATAGAAATTCAAATGAAGAAGGTGCTGTTAATGGTGTAGAGGCATGGATTAGTGGTAAAGAAAATGATAATTCTTATGAGATAGCTAAACTTATTATGAATAATCTTGATCGTGTGGGTATTTCTCGTAATAGAGGTGTTAGAAGTGGAAGTATGACATCTGAAGATAAAGATTATGTTGTGAATGGTAAGAGTTGTATGCCTAGCGTACTGTTGGAGATGGGCTTTATGTCATCCCCAACAGATAATAGACTTTTTAAACAAAATTTAGAAGGTTACGCTAAGGCTATTGCGGAAGCTGTTCTTCAGTGGTCTGAGACTCAGCCTTATTAGCAGCTGGTATAGTTCTCATTTCAACAACAGGAGAACC
>JAFOCU010000185.1 GCA_017381055.1 Lachnospiraceae bacterium | reverse complement strand
TGCTGGCACTACCTTTTCCTCACCGAGAGCCTTATTTCTCTCAATAGAAATATATGTGGTTTTCTTAAACATTTCTCTTAACATGACTGTCTCTCCTACAATCCAAATTCATCGTGAATGAAGTGTGTATTAATATCCCCACTTCTAAACCTTTCATTTCCAATTAAATCAAACTGGAAGTCTATATTTGTATCAATTCCTTCGATTACAAGCTCACCTAAAACTGACTGCATCTTATAAATAGCAGATGTTCTATCCTTATCGTGAACAATAATCTTGCAAATCATCGAATCATAATTTGCTGGTATCTTATATCCATTGTAAATAGCAGAATCGATTCTCACACCATTTCCACCAGGGAAATGAATGTTTGTAATCTTACCTGGACATGGCATAAAATTCTTTGCTGGATTCTCAGCATTAATACGACACTCAATAGCGTGACCATTTACCTTAATATCTTCCTGCTTTACCGAAAGTTCTAAACCTTCTGCTATACGAATCTGCTCCTTAATCAAATCAAGACCTGTAACCATCTCTGTTACTGGATGCTCTACCTGAATACGAGTGTTCATTTCCATAAAATAGAACTCGCCACTCTTATCAAGCAAGAACTCAATAGTACCTGCACTCTCATAACCAACAGCCTTAGCTGCTCTAACAGCAGTTTCACCCATTCTTTTTCTTAATTCCTCATTAATAGCCACTGAAGGTGATTCCTCAATCATCTTCTGATGCTTACGCTGAACAGAACAATCTCTCTCTCCTAAATGAACAACATTGCCATGCTTATCAGCTACAATCTGGAACTCGATATGTCTTGGGCTTGTAATATACTTTTCAATGTACATAGTATCATCGCCAAAAGCGTTCACTGACTCTCTCTGAGCTGTATTGAAATTCGCCTCAAATTCTTCTGAAGATTCAGCAATTCTCATACCCTTACCACCACCGCCTGATGACGCCTTGATAATAACTGGATATCCCATCTTGTCAGCAATTTCTCTACCCACAGCTGCATCATATACAGGTTCTGTTGTACCTGGTGTTACAGGAACACCTGCTGCGATCATTGTAGAACGTGCCTCTGACTTATTACCCATTTTATCTATAAGCTCTGCGCTTGGCCCAATAAATGTTATATTACACTCATCACACATCTTAGCAAATTTGCTATTCTCTGATAAAAATCCAAAACCAGGATGAATAGCCTCTGCACCCGTGATAATTGTTGCACTTAAAATTCTCTCCATATTAAGATAGCTCTCTGTGGAATTAGCTGGTCCTATACACACTGCTTCATCAGCAAGCTGTGTATGTAATGCTTCCGCATCAGCCTCTGAATACACTGCAACTGTCTTTATACCCATCTCTCGACAAGCTCTAATAATTCTAACGGCTATCTCGCCTCTATTTGCTATAAGAATTTTTCTAAACATATTTGCTCCCATCCTATGACATTTATACGCTTTCTATTTATCTACGCTTTCTAGCCGATTGCAAATGTCAACTCTGCTGCCACTGCAAGCTTTCCATCAACTGTCGCTGTAGCCTTACCCACACCAACAGGTCCCTTCATCTTAATAATCTCGCACTCAAGCTTAATTACATCCCCTGGTACAACCTTCTTCTTAAACTTACATGAATTTATCGCCCCAAAATAAGCTGTTTTGCCCTTATTTTCTTCAACACTTAAGATTGCCACTGCACCAACCTGTGCTAATGCTTCAACCATAAGAACGCCCGGAACTACTGGTTCCTCTGGAAAATGTCCCCTAAAAAATGACTCATCATATGTAACAGCCTTGTATCCTACAGCCTTTTCGCCAGGAACAAGCTCTTCAATTTTATCAACAAGTAAAAATGGATGTCTATGTGGAATTATTTCCTGAATTTCCTTTATACCTAACATATTTTTCTCCTTTAAAGCCTTATATCTCAATATAAAACAACTATATTTATTACATATCAATCTGTAATATTTCTTTTGACAAACTATATTTAAATCAATTGCAACTTTATTCAACTTATCAAAAACTATTTAACCTTTATTAATACCTGACCATACTCAACCATATCACCATTATTTACCATAATTTCAGTGATTACGCCATCATACTCACTCTCGATTTCGTTCATAAGCTTCATAGCCTCTACAATACCAATTACCTGGCCCTTCTTTACAGTATCACCAACAGATACGAATGGCGCATCATCTGGTGAAGGAGCTGCATAGAATGTACCAACAAGTGGTGATGTGATAGTCTTAATATTTGCATCAGCCTTAGTTTCTGTTACTTCTGTTGTAGCTACTGCAGCTTCAGCCTGTGGTGCTACTACGCTTGGTGCCACAGATACAGGCATTGACTGCGGTGCCATAGCAGGCATTGCAACAACCTGTGGTGCCGCTACAACTTGTGGAGCCTTGTCTCCAGCCTTAATTGTTATCTTCTTATCACCTTCTTCAATAGTAAATGATGTTACCTTTGAATCAG
>JAFOCU010000184.1 GCA_017381055.1 Lachnospiraceae bacterium | reverse complement strand
TTAAGAGGAAAGTCTAATTTGACTTTCCTTTAAATTTGTGATATAATATATATAGTAAAATGAAAGAAGGATCATTTTGAGATATATTATTATTAACATTAACACAAAAGAACCTGTTAAGCAAGAGAATAATATAATATTTTTTAAAACACAAACCACAGCGAAGAAATATTATAATCTTTGTTTAAAAGATAAAGAAAATTATCAGATTAAAGAAAGTCCAGATGTGGTATCTAAAAAACAATTAGCCCATATCGAAAATGAAATTAAAGACATCTATCACGCAATAGAAAATGCAAAATCAGATGAAGAGTTATTAAAATTAGCAAATATATTGCAGGGTGTCCTTAAAAATAGAAGGAAGATAAAAAATAAATTAAAAGGTGCGAAAGGCAATATTCAATTTGCCACACCATACAAAAATAGAACATTAATTTTAGATTAAGGAGTTGTCTGAATGGAGAAACTGACGTATCCAGGGAGCTTGCATGGACACACTCAGTACAGCAATATTCGCCTGCGAGATTGTATTATAAAAGAAAATGAAGCATTAGAATATGCAAAGCAACTTAACCATGCAGTAGTGGGGTTTACAGAGCATGACTTCACTGGTGGATGGTTAAAGGCATATAAATTGCAAGAAAAGTATCCCGATATAAAAGTTGTATTGGGTAATGAGATTTATCTGTGTCGAAATGGATTAAATGCTAGCAATTATAATCGTGAGATTGACAGATATTATCATTTTTGCTTGTATGGTAAGGATGATATTGGTCTAAAGCAAATAAGAGAGATTTCGACGCGCGCATGGTTGCGTAGTTACATGGCGCGCGGCATGCGAAGAGTTCCGACGTATTATAATGATTTGTTCGAGATTATTGGGAAGAATCCAGGTCATGTAATTGGTTCAACTGCATGTCTTGGCGGCGCGCTTCCAACTCAGATTCTTCGCGCACAGAGCAATCCAGCACTTCTTCCAAAGATTGATATTTGGATTCAGCAGATGGATAAACTTTTTGGGCATGGGAATTTTTATTTTGAGATGCAGCCATCGAAGAACCAAGACCAGATTTTGGTAAATAAAACTTTGTTAAAATATTCGATTTACTTTGACATCCCATATATTATCACGACCGATAGTCATTATCTTCGTAAAGAAGATAGAGTTGTTCATAAAGCATATCTCAACGCGCAGAATGGCGATCGTGAGGTTGATGACTTTTATGCGACAACCTATATGATGGGGACAGAGGAATTAGAGAGTTATTTTTCTTATTTTGATAAAGAAACTCTTCAAGAAGCATATAAAAATATCTTAAAGATTAGAGACAGTATTGAAGATTATAGTCTACTGCGGCCGCTCAATATTCCGACATTAAAATGGAAACCTGTTTTATCTTATTTTACCGAATATCCGATTTGGTTTGAGCGTATACCAATGTTGAAGACTTTTTTGGATTCAGAATATGAAGCAGATAGGTATCTGGTAAATGCTGTAATTGATGGAATTAAGAGACATGTAGACTTACAAAACCAAGAAGCATATGATGAAATTAACGCGTGTCTTGAAGATACATGGGTATCTTCAAATGTGAACAAAGCGCGATGGAGCGCATATTATCTTAATCTTCAAAACATTATTGATATTTGTTGGGAGGCTGGTAGTCTTGTTGGATGTGGCCGTGGTTCAGGTGTTGGTTTCATTTTGTTATATTGCTTGGATATTACTCAGATCAACCCGCTCAGAGAAACTACAAGATGTTTCCGTTGGAGATTTCTTAATCCTGATCGTGTATCCGTTCTTGATGTTGATTTTGACATTGAAGGTGGTAGACGTGCTCAAGTTTTAAATGCGTTTCGTAAGTATTATGGTGAAGATAGAGTCGCGAATGTTGCGACATTCCGTACAGAGAAATCTAAGTCTGCAATTCTTACAGCCGCGCGCGGTTTGAAGATTGATGTAGACATCGCGCAGTATATTGCAAGTTTGATTCCGGCAGACCGCGGTTTGTTGAGAACTTTGTCACAGTGTTATAATGGTGATGAAGAAAATGATTATAAGCCGATTAAGCAATTCATAATTGAAATGAATAACTATCCAGAGCTGTGGAACGTGGCGCAAAAGATTGAGGGTTTGATTTGTGGCTCTGGCGTGCACGCAGGCGGTGTAATTTTCGTTGATGAACCATTTACAGAATCCACCGCACTGATGCGCGCGCCCGATGGTACGATTTGTACTCAGTTTGAGTTACATGATGCTGAGGATGTATCATTGATTAAATATGATGCACTTTCAGTTGAAGCGATGGATAAGATTCATAACTGTCTTGACCTCTTGTGTGATGCAGGTTTGGTTGAGCGTGAAAGAACCTTGAAAGAAACATATGAGAATGTCATCGGTATTTACAAGCTGGAGCGCGATAATCCAGAAATGTGGAAAATGGTTTGGAATCACGAGATTCAATCATTGTTCCAGATGGAAAAGCAGTCTGGTATTAATGGTATTGCAACTTTAAAACCAACTTCGGTTGATGACTTAGCAATTCTCAACTCAACGATTCGTCTAATGGCACAGGAGAAAGGCGGTGAAATGCCAACCGATAAGCTCGCGCGCTTCAAAGCGAACCCGCGCGAATGGGAGAGAGAGATTGAAAAGTATGGTTTGACTTCGCGCGAAAAGGATATTCTTGAACCAGTTTTAGGAATGTCTTATGGTCTTTGCATCGCGCAGGAGCAGTTTATGGAGTTGGTTCAGCTTCCAGAACTTGGTGGTTTTTCTCTGACTTGGGCAGATAAGCTTCGTAAGTCGATTGCAAAGAAGAATCCAAAAGATTATGAAGCATTGACTAAGGAATTCTTTGAAGTAACAAAAGAAAAAGGCGTAGATGAGGCGTTTGCAAAGTATGTTTGGAATGTACTTATTGCAATGAGCCGCGGCTATGGATTTAGAATGAATTGAATCCCTATATGGTAACATATAGTAAAAAATCGTTTAAATTGCGGGAAGTTCTTTAGAGCTTTAATAACTAAACCGTAGCGGTAACGTATACGGCGGCCGCGCAGAAAGAGCGTGGGTAAAGTAAAATCATTAAAGATTAGATAATCCGCAGCGAAATTTCTCAAATTATTGTATTCATGTCTAATAAAGGTTACTTATAATTAGAGGTGAGATACAATGGGTTACAAAAAACTTTCACAAGAACAAGAATTACAACTGGTTCAAGAATACCTTAATGGTACGCCAGTAGTAGAAATAATGTCTAAATATGGATATAAAACAAAGAAATCAATAACCGATAAGGTAAAGAAGTATTATCCAAATGAATATGAATCAATAATTAAACAAGCAAGAGATAATCGACGTGGTTATACATATTCATTAAAAGAGATTACTTCGCCATTCGATGCTTATTTAATTGGTTTATTATTAACCGATGGGTACGTTCTAAGTGATAGAGATGGAATTGCATTAGATATGACAGATGAAGATGTAATTAAATTTATTGCTGATACAATTGGAACCAATTATAAAAGTTATTCAGATGGTATACATAAAACTAAGTATAGAGTATTAATTACTATCCCAGGTATAACGAAAGAAGTAGAACGATTTGGTATTGTACCAAATAAATCTTTAATTGTACCACAACCGCAGTTAAAAGAAGAAGAAAGACAATATCTTCCATTTATAATTAGAGGTATTATTGACGGGGATGGTTCCGTTGCAAAAACTTCTTACGGCGGCGCGCAATTCTATATAGTAACAATGTCTAAAGAATTTGCTGAATGGATAGTAAAAACATTAACTAATGATTTCTTTATGGAAGATATACATATTAGACAAAACGAAGATGGTTTTTATAGAATTGAAACAGCAAATCAATATAACATATTAAAATTGATTGCTTTAGTTTATAATAAACCTTTTGGTATGAATAGAAAGTATAATAATTTGAGAAAGACGTTCAGAGACTATAATAACGACACCTTATTAGATAAGGATGATGGTATAGTCCAGACCACAACAAATTAATTGGCTTGGGAAACTAAGTGTGGTAAAGAATCAGTCTCATACCCTTGCCTATAGCTTGATTGCACTTCAAGAAATGAATCTTGCTTATCATTATCCGATTATCTTTTGGAACTGTGCGTGTTTGATTACGGACGCGGGTGGCGATGAGAAAGAAGCGGAAGATGAAGAAGTTGAAGTAGCAGAAGAAGTTTTCACAAATGAAATTGAGGAGTTCGCGCAGGATGATAGCGAGGATGATGACGAGGATGAAGAAGAAGTTGCAGTAAAGAAGAAAAAGAAAACTGCAAGTGTAAACTATGGTAAGATTGCAACTGCGATTGGTAAAATGCGTATGAGCGGTATCATGGTTGAGCCGCCTGACATCAATAAATCCAATTATACATTCTCACCAGACGCTGAGTTGAATATCATCCGTTATGGTATTAGTGGAATCACGCGCGTGGGCGAGGATATAGTAAAGCAGATTATTGCAAATCGTCCATATGCTTCAATTCAAGACTTCCTTAATAAAGTAAAAGTTAATAAAGTTCAGATGATTAATCTTATCAAGTCCGGTGCATTTGATAGTTTTGGTGAAAGAACCAAGTTAATGCATGAGTATGTTGATATGATTAGTGATACAAAGAAGCGAATCACCCTTCAAAATATGAAAATGTTAATCGACTTTGGTTTGATTCCAGACCAGTATGACCTGCAGCGGCGCGTGTATAATTTTAATAAATATTTAAAGAAAATGAAACTGGATAGTAATTATTATGGATTAGATAATATTGCATTTGGTTTTATTGAGAAGTATTTTGATATAGATAAAGTAGTTCCAGATAGCTCGACTGAGAGTGGTTTCAAAATTCGTCAAGATGTATGGGACAAGATTTATCAAAATCAGATGGATATTATTCGTCCATATGTAAAAAAGAATCACGATTATTTGCTTAAATCTGTAAATGACCGTTTGACCGCGGATGTGTGGAACAAGTATTGTCTTGGAGATTATAGCAAGTGGGAAATGGATTCAGTTTCATTCTACTCTCATAATCACGAGTTGAGCGGAATTGATAATGAGCTATATCTCATTGATAATTTCTTTGACCTGAGTGAGATTCCAGAAGTTGAGCGTGTTATTCCTATTAAGGGTAAACAAGTTCCAATTTTTAAATTACATCGAATTGCAGGAACGGTTCTGGATAGAGATAAAGCAAAGAAAACTGTTCAGTTATTGACACCAGATGGAGTTGTATCTGTAAAGGTATATGGCGCATTTGAAGCATATGATAGACAGATTTCTGAGAAAGGACCAGATGGCAAGAAACATATTATTGAAAAGAGTATGTTTACTCGCGGTAACAAGATTATTGTAACTGGTATTCGACAGGAAGAGTCTTTTGTAGCAAAAGTGTATAGTAGGACTCCTTGGCACAGAATTGAGCAGATTGTCGATGTAAAAGGCGGCCAGTTGATTATTAAGGCAGATAGGAGTGAGGGATAATGGGGACAATCTTAGTTTATGACTGGGATTTTTTCCATTATCCCCGAGTCATGCCAAATCTTGAGTGCGCGAAGTATGCTGCCTGGCGCAAAAAGAAAAGAGATATAGTTGTATGTAGTCCGGTCTTCGAGCCTGCGCATTATACAAGTACCTTCTTTAGAAAAGAGTATGATGATGGCGTTTATGATAATAGAATTTTA
>JAFOCU010000021.1 GCA_017381055.1 Lachnospiraceae bacterium | reverse complement strand
TTGGATTTTGGGCATAAAAATAAGCCTAGAACTTATTTAAGTTGTGGGCTTATTCCTTTTTGGTCTTTATAATCACTAGTTAAGTCTTCTTCTTGCTCTGTTGTTTCTTTTGCCTCTTTTCTCAGTGCATAGATAGCTAAAATTAAAATAAACGAAGCTATCCCTAATATTGTTAAACCACCTATGATATTGTGCTTAATTAGTTTATAACCATAGAACAATATAATGCCAAGGATTGTAAGGTAAAATACACTAATTATGGCAATCATGGGATATCTAATCCATTTACTGACTTTCTTATTTTTGGCAAGCTCTATGGCACCATCAAATATAAGTTCAGCTATAAATTCTAGAATTGCGCTCATAAGATGTTCCCCCTTTATCTTTTGAATATGTCTATATAGTATATATAAATATATAATTAATCAATAGGTTTTGCGTGAATTGCAAATTATTAGGTTTGAATTTGTAAAGATACAATAAATGTCGTAATGACGCAATAAATGGTTTACTTTATAGACAAAAAGTTATATAATTTTAATAATAGTATGCATATGATGATGTGATTAATTTATAGGAGTATATTGATGAAAATTGTTGTAACAGATGCAAAGACCATAGGTACTGGCCCTAACTTTTTTGAACCGTTAAAAGAGCTTGGAGAATTGGTTTTATATGAGTTGACAAAGCCTGAAGAGATGGTGGAGCATATTGGTGATGCGGATATTGTTCTTTGTAATAAAGTTCATCTTGGTAGAGAGAATATTGGACAGTGTCCTAATTTAAAGTATATTGGCCTTTTTGCTACTGGCTATAATAATATTGATATAGAATATGCAAGAGAGCTTGGTATTACTGTGTGTAATGCGGCTAGTTATTCTACAGATGCTGTTGCGCAGCATACCTTTGCTTTGATTCTTAATCATTTTGGTAAGGTTAAGGAATACGATGGTTTTGTGAAGAATGGTGGTTGGAAGACTGCGGATGTATTCTCACCATTTATTTATAATATGAGTGAGCTTGCGGGCAAGACTATTGGTATCGTGGGATACGGAAGTATTGGTCAGAAGGTGGCCAAGATAGCCAAAGCTTTTGATATGAAGGTTATCGCATATAATAGAAGTGAAAAAGATGATGAGGATGTAACATTTACAGATATTGAGACGCTAGTAAGTCAGGCGGATATAGTGACTGTACATTGTCCTCTTAATGAACAGTCTGAAAAGATGTTTAATTATGATATGTTTCTTAAGTTTAAGAAGGATAGTTTATTTGTAAATACTGCTAGAGGCGGTATTATGGACGAGGCTGATTTAGCTAGAGCGTTAGAGGAAGGCGTTATAGGAGCTGCGGCTATTGATGTATTAACATGTGAACCTATGGATAAGGAGAATCCTTTGTGTGATGCTCCTAATATAACTATAACTCCACATGTGGCGTGGGCGCCTATAGAAACTAGGGAGAGATTATTAGAGATTGTTTGTGACAATATTGCATGCTTTATGGAAGGCAGAGCGGTTAATGTTGTCAATTAGTATATAATACTTGAGGTGGTTAGGATGAAGAGAATTCTTACGATTAAAGCTGAAGCGGGAATGGTTGTAGCGGGTGATGTGTATGGAGACAACAATCATTTGGTTATTCCTAGAGGCACAGTTTTAACTATAGATATTATTGATAGACTTAAATATTATTCAGTATTTGACTTCTATATTGAGGATGACAAGTCAGTGAAGCTAAAATCCTACAATATGGATGACTTAGAGCGTCATATTTTTAGTGAGTACAAGATTGAGTCGGGAAATTATTATAAGAAGATTAAGGAGGGTGAACAGTTTAAGATTTTTGAAAATCTGTTCCAGGAATCTGTTAATAATATAACTAATTGTATAAACGCAGTAGTTACTAAGAGTGAAGAGGTTAATATAGACCAGCTTCTTGCAAGTGTTAAGAAGATTACAGATGATTTTAAGCCTGATGTAAGCTTATTTGATATGATTCACTGTATTGAAGGATATGATGATTTGACATATATTCATTCAGTAAATGTTGCGCTTATAGCTAGAGTTATTGGGCATTGGATGGGCTTTAATGAGGCTGATTGTGATGCTCTTACAATATGTGGTTTGCTACATGATATTGGTAAAGTTATGATTCCTATAGAGATTATTACAAAGCCAAGCAGATTATCACCTACAGAGTATGCATTGATTCAGACTCATACTATTCATGGATATAATCTTCTTAAAAATATTGATATTGATGAGCGTATTAAACTAGGCGCATTACAGCATCATGAAAGATGTGATGGTAAGGGATATCCAAATAAGCTTAGATATAATGATATAGAGCAGTTTGCAAGGATTGTCGCTATAGCTGATGTATACGATGCTATGACATCTAACCGCGTATATAGAAAGGGTATTTGCCCGTTTGAAGTTATCTCTATTTTTGAGGAAAATATTGATGCCTATGATCCTAAGATTCTATTTGTTTTCCTTGAGAAGATTGCACAGTCTTATGTAAATACTGAAGTAGTATTAAATGGTGATATGGAAGGTAAGATTGTTATGATAAATAAATTTGCATTAGGTCGACCAGGTGTATTGGTAGGTGGTGCATATGTAGATTTATCACGTCAGGAAAATTTGGAGATTACAGCGTTAATGTAAGATTCTATATTGATATTAATTTAGTAAAGAAAATAGCTGATAAAAGCTACTGAGTATAAAAAATGAGTCGGACTAAAGTTTAGTCTGACTCATTTTTGAATTATGATATTTTCCATCAAATGTAACATCTTCTCCAAACCAATTAGGAGGAGTGAAGTTGTTAGCATCTTCTTCTGAAGAAAATTCTATTTCTGCAAGATATAAGCCTTCAAAAGCGCCTTCAAATACATCTAGCTCAATAAGCAAGTCTTTGTTAAGTGAATTTTCTTTTAAAGGGATAAGATATCTTGTCTTTGTGATTATATTTCCGTCCGCTTTTTTTAGTAAATGGTCATATGCTTCATTAGTAAGAGGTAGATTATATTCTTCTCGAACCATTAAGCCTTGTCCCTTGTATGTCATATAGTATTTATCATCTTCTTTTCTTACACGTACAACAGGACTTGTACAAAGATAAGCCTGTTCGATAATGTGTGAAGGATAGGAAGATAAAGAAAATGGTATAAGGTCTTTATCAATTAAATATTTACGTTCGATTTCCATTGTTTTATATGCCTTTAACCTTTCTTATTTATTGGATTTTTTCTTCAACAGTTTCCAAAACCTGCTCTGTGCCAGTACTGTATTTAATAATTAGCTTAGATACTCTGTATTTAGCATTATTTTTTGTGATTTCAGAGGTTTCAGTTCTAGTTGATACAATATATTTTGATGTGGAATTTTGTACAGTAATAGTCTTTCCTGAGAGAAGTTCTATTGTGTAATTTCCAATATATTTATTTTCAGTAGTTTTATTGCCTGCAGTTGTAATAATCTCACGTGTAGTAGTTTGCTTTTTTGTAGTAGCCTGCCCTGAATTTGGCTTATTTGTTTGAGTATTATTAGGTTTAGTAGTGGCAACGGGTTTTGTTGTTTGTCCTGAATTAGGTTTGCTAGTAGTAGCTGGTTTGGCTGAGCCAGTGTTATTGCCTGTATTGCTACCTGTATTGTTGCCAGTGTTACTGCTAGAATTATTTGAGCCATTCTGCTTAGTTGTTGAATTAGGCTTTGAGCCAGAAGAAGGCCTAGTTTCATTTTCATTATTACTATCAGAGTTTGAAGCAGTATTGTTGCCTTCTGATGCTTCAGGTTCTTGATTCTCAGGTTCAAAGATAGTTACGTTGACTTCCTTGGAAATACTTTTGCCACTATAATTAAATGTATAAACTACTTTGTAGTCACCTGGAGTGAATATATCAATAGTAGATGCGTCTGCCCATATTTCTAAATCCTCGTAGTTATCTGCATTTACAACAGAGACTCCCGATAAGAAATCTATATTTTCACCAACAGGAGACTTGATATCAGATATATTTATATTAGGAGTATCGCTACTTAAATCTACATTTCCAGAAGCAAGTCCAAGCTCTGGACCATAGGAATATGTTGCAGTAGATGTATCTTTTTTGCTAGAGCAAGCTGCAATTAAGCAAGTGCTTAAAAGAATAGCAGCAGTCATTGTAATATAGTTTTTCCCTCTTTTTATATTTTTAATCATAATGCCTCCCTTAGTAAAATGATTGTTATAGTTTAATTAAATATGCTGTATAGCTAAGGCAAGTTTGTCAGCTACTTCCTTTCCAGATAGTATAGAAGAAAGTTCTAAACCAAGTTCAATGCTTGTACCCATTCCACGGCTAGTTGTTACATTTTCATCAGTAACTACGCGCACACTTCTATCAGAAGTAAGAACTGTAGCACCTTCAAGGTATTCCTCAAAACCAGGGTAGCATGTAGCTTTCTTACCCTTTAATAAGCCTAACTTACCAAGAACACTTGGAGCTGCACAAACAGCTGAAATGTGACGACCTTCATTAAATTTATCAACAAGAAGCTTACATAATTCTTCGTGAGCTTCTAAGTTAGTTGTTCCAGGCATACCACCTGGAAGGAAGTATAAATCAGCGTCACTATCCTTTATATCGGCAAAAAGTGCGTCAGCCATAATAGATATATTGTGCGAACCAGTAACTTTCTTATCATCTGATATAGAAACCATAGTTACTTCAACGCCCGCTCTTATAAGTATGTCTATAACGGCTAAAGCCTCAACTTCTTCAAATCCTGTTGCGAGAAATGCGTATGCTTTTTTCATAAAAACCTCCTTGGAATTTATATTTACATTCCATAATCCTTTAAAATTCTATCTGCAAGTTCTTCGTGTGTTAACTTTTTCTTACTTGTAATAACTTCTTCGTTATAGATAAGATACTCTGAAGGAAGTGGACGAAGGTTATATTCTGAAGCCATTGAACGACAGTACGCACCAGCGTTCATAATTGCAAGATAATCACCTACGCGGATTTCTTCGATTGCTCTTTCTTTAGCGAAACAGTCGCCAGACTCACATGTATTTCCGTAGATATCGTAAACAGTAGGAGCTCCGTTAGGGTTACTTAAGTTAACGATATGATGATATGCATCATAGAATACAGGTCTTATAAGATGTGGGAAACCTGAGTTTGTTCCAACGATAAGACGTCCCTTATTATTCTTAATTGTGTTAACCTGGATTACCATACAAGCAGACTCTGCAACTGTATATTTACCTGGCTCAAAGTATAACTTTAATTTACGGCCGTAGTTCTCACATGCCTTATCAAACATTTCAATAGCTTTTTTACCAAATTCTACATAGTCGATTACAGCTTCATCTGGTGAGTAACGAGCCTTGAATCCGCCACCGAAATCGATAAACTCTAAATCTGGGAAGTCTGTTGGATTAACGATGTTAAGAAGATTCTCCATGCTCTGGAATACCTTGCCAGTATCAGCGATACCACTTCCTGTATGCTCGTGAAGGCCAACGACTTTAATGTTATTTTCTCTAGCGATAGCGATAGCCTTATGAACATCCTCAAGAAGAATACCAAATTTACTTAAGGCACCACCTGTTACAACCTTATCATTTTCACCTGCTTGTACATCAGGGTTGATTCTTAAACATACCTTGCTTCCGTTATAAGCCTTGCCATATGCCTCAAGTCTTGAAAGTGAATCTATATTGAAAAGGATGCCCTGAGCTTTGATAAGATCCATCTCTGCATCTGTCATATTGTTGGCAGTGAAGAGAATGTTTTCACTATCAAAGCCTAACTTCTTCGCCATAATAACTTCTGCTGGACTAACTGTATCAAGGCAGAATCCGTTTTCCTTCATTATCTTTAACATGTGTGGATTGTAATTAGCCTTCATAGCATAGTGAAGCTTTACATTCTCCCATGGGAAGCAAGCTTTGAGTTTGTTATAATTATTGATAATAAAATTCATGTCATATACATAAAATGGAGTTTCGTGGTTCTCAGAAAACTCCTGCAATTTGATTGATTGCATATAATAATCAGTTTCGTTAAAGTATACCGAGTTGTTAAATTCCTTCATATGAATAACCTTCCTTTATATATTCTTTAGTTTAATAATTGGATTTTAGCATAAACATAGGGATAGTCAAGAATTTATCATATATAAAGTTGGAAAAATATTATTTTAAGATTTGATTTTATTAAATAAAATAGTACCGACACATATTGTAAGAAATTTTGTATTGAGATATACTTAAAGAAGTTAGTAATCTGAAATTAATTATGGAGGTATCCTTAAATGAGAAAAGAAATATTCAGTATTGTTATAACTATTTTAATAATGCTAGGAGTGACATCTATAACTGCTAATGGAGCTAGTCCTGCTGTCACTGAATTAACAGTGGGTGGTGTTGATGCGTTTACAACAACTAGTGGTACGAATTGGAGCTTTGACGGTGTAGATACACTTACTTTGAGTGGAGATGTAGGCAATATTATAGCAGAGGGTGATTTAAAGATTGTGCTTACAAATGATGTGACAGTTACAACAGACTCATTCTATAGTCCAATTGATGTATATGGTAGTGTGGAAATAGATGCAACTGGTTATACACTGATTACAGATGCTGTTGATAGCAACAGAATTGCAATTGGTGTGTATAGATATGACGATAGTCATACAGGTGAATTAACTATTACAGGAGGCAAGGTAGTTGGATGTACTGGTAGGTATCAAGAAGCAGTAAGTTTAATATTGGCCGACAACACATTGTGGGATGGACATATCATTGACCCTGCGTATGACAAAGACAAACAGACTGTTGCACTACGTGCATTCAACGACAAAGTAGCCCAAGATGAGC
>JAFOCU010000183.1 GCA_017381055.1 Lachnospiraceae bacterium | reverse complement strand
TTAAAATATTCTGTCCACTGATTATTAGCTCTCTCATCAGCTAAATCAGCCTTATTAAGCAAAATAAGTCTTGCCTTATTCTTAGCAAGATTATCAATATCTGGATTTCTACTACTAAGTGGAAGACGTGCATCTACAAGCTCTATAACTAAGTCAATAAGCTTTATATCTTCCTCCATCATTCTTCTAGCCTTTGTCATATGGCCTGGATACCACTGTATATTCATAATATTAATTATTTCCTTTCACCTATTTAAAACTATATATTATTTGATTAATCCAATTCTGTTAAAAGGCGCATATATCATCCACGCTTTTCCAACAATTGCCTCTTCATTAATATTTCCTACATATAAGAAACGACTGTCCTCTGATACATTTCTACTATCACCTAACACAAAATATTCTCCTGTAGGTATTTTAACATAATCCGTTACATAACCAGCCTCGAACTTGTCCTTGCAATACTTCTCCTCAAGAACTGTTTCTCCATCCTTATTTTTAATATATATCTTACTATCCTCTATCTTGATTTCCTCACCAGGTAAACCAATAATTCTTTTTATAGTAAGCTTTTCTTCATCATCCTTAAATACAATAATATCATATCTTTCTGGCTCTGATATAGCATACGCAAGCTTATTTATAAGAACACTTTCTCCATTATTAAGCTTAGGCGACATAGAATTGCCTATCATCTTAGCTGTATCACACATATATATTACAAAAAACAATGCCAACGCCATAACAGCAATAACATCTATAATCCACTTTAATATATCATCCAACACAAATTTCTTGTCTGGAATAGGATCAAAATACCCCATACAAACCTCCGTCACATCAATCTATCGCTATGATTATAAAGCAAAAAAGGAACAAATACAACCGTATTTGTTCCCAAATCTGCAAGAAAATTATCTAACGATTTCCTTAACCTTAGCAGCCTTACCAACTCTTTCTCTTAAGTAGTTAAGCTTAGCTCTTCTAGCCTTACCATATCTAACAACTTCGATCTTCTCGATTGTTGGTGAGTGTAATGGCCATGTCTTCTCTACGCCGATACCATTTGAGTTCTTTCTAACTGTAAATGTCTCTCTTGAGCTACCGCCCTGTCTCTTTAATACTGTACCCTCGAAAACCTGTACTCTTTCACGGTTTCCTTCCTTGATTCTAGCGTGAACCTTAACAGTATCACCTACGTGGAACTCTGTAACAGATTCCTTTAACTGAGCAGCCTCAATGTTCTTAATAATTTCGTTCATCTTGTGAACCTCCTTAATACTTCAACATTCTTAATACTTAAAACGTAACAGAGGAATATCTCTAATCTGTATGTAAATATATTTACATAACCTATGAAATTATAACATAAAATAATAATATTGCAAGTATTTTATCCAATATCTTGTAAAAATTTCTTATCCTTTTTTGTTAACTCTACCTTTTCAAATAAATCTGGTCTTCTTTCCTTTGTAAGGAGTAATGATTGTTCTCTTCTCCACTTCTCAATATTGGCATGATGACCACTTAATAAAACTGAAGGAACAGATTCTCCTTCCCAAACTTCCGGTCTAGTATACTGAGGATATTCCAAAAGATTATCTGTAAATGTTTCTGTCTCAGCAGATATATCATTATTGAGCACTCCTGGTATTAATCTAGATATTGCATCTATCATAACCATAGCTGGTAATTCACCACCTGTTAAAACAAAATCTCCCAATGATACTTCATCTGTAACAATTTTATCAAGTACTCTCTTATCAATACCTTCATAATGACCACATAAAAAAACCAAATTTTCTTCATTGGCTAATTCCTTTGCCATATCCTGATTAAATGTTTTTCCAGTTGGAGTCATAAATAACACTCTAGGCTTTTTTTCTAGCTTACTTTCAATAGCCTTGTAACAATCATATACTGGCTGTGCCTGCATTACCATTCCAGCACCACCACCATATGGATAATCATCTACATGACGATGCTTATCAGTAGTATACTCTCTTATATCTACAGCTTTTATAGACAAAAGTTCCTTTTCCATTGCTTTTCCAATAATGCTTGTATTAAGTCCATTCATAACCATATCTGGAAATAAAGTCATAATATAATAATTCATTTTTTATCCTCTAAATTACATATCCATAAGTCCATCTAATACATGAACTGTTATCTTTCTACCTTCTATATCAACATTTAATACACATGATGGAATATTTGGTAATAATAGCTCTTTTCCTGTATCTTTAAGCTTAACAACAAATACATCATTAGCACCTGTTTGCATAACATCATAAAGAACACCTAATTCCTCGCCTTCCTCATTTAAAACATCCATATCTATTAAATCTACAATATAATACTCACCTTCATCAAGAGGTGTTGCATTCTCTCTTTTAACATACAAGTCACAACCCTTGTATTTTTCTATATCATTTATATTATCAATACCTTTAAACTTCACTATAACAAGATTTTTAAAAAATCTTGCCGACTGAAGTTCTAAGGTAATCTTTTCTCTTTTAGCATCTAATATAACTGTCTTTAACTTTTTAAAACGCTCTGGAGCATCTGTTGTAGGAAACACCTTAACCTCACCTTTTACTCCATGAGTATTAGCTATTACACCAACTCTAAATAAATCGTCCATTTTTTCTCCTTTTGGTTTATAACCTTTTGACACTTGGATTTTAAAATAAGCGAGGCGAAAACGCCTCGCTTGAAAGCTTAATCTCAGTTTCTACGAAACTATGATCTAACCCCAGCAGTTACTGTAAAATATCTACAATAACCTTCTTATCATCCTTGGATGCAGCTGCCTTTACAACTGAACGAATCGACTTAGCGATACGACCCTGCTTACCAATGATTTTACCCTTATCATCTTCAGCAACTTTAATCTCCACTACAAGACCCTTTTCAGTTTCCTTCTCTGTAACAACCACTTCTTCCGGCGAATCTACTAGAGCTTTTGCAATTACCTCTACTAAATCTTTCATGACTACACCTCGCCTTGATTATGGTTATAACTATTTCTCAATACCAGCCTGCTTTAATAACTTAGCAACAACTTCTGTTGGCTGAGCTCCGTTTGATAACCACTTCTTAGCTAAGTCTTCCTTGAATGATACAGCACTTGGCTCTACTGTTGGATCATAAGTACCGATTTCTTCGATAAATCTACCATCTCTTGGTGATCTTGAATCTGCTACTACGATTCTATAGAAAGGTGCCTTCTTCTGTCCCATTCTCTTTAATCTAATCTTTACTGCCATTGTTTGTTACCTCCTTGGTTTAAAAAAATTAATTTGCTTTATATATAAAAGGGTAATTTACCTCTTTTATTCTAATATTGTATCGTAGTTGCATAGCAACTGCGAATATATTAAAACGGTAATTTAAATCGGCCAAAGCCTTTCTTCTTACCTCCGAACATGCCGCCCATCTGTTTCATCATCTTACGCGACTGTTCAAACTGCTTAACTAAGCGATTTACTTCAGCTATATCCACACCAGCACCCTTAGCAATTCTATTTTTTCTTGAAGGGTTTAATAAATTTGGATTGCTTCTTTCCTTTGGAGTCATAGAATAAATAATTGCTTCTATTCTTCCAAGTGATTTTTCATCTGGTAATGCAGCACCCTTAAGCTGGCCTCCAAGTCCTGGAATCATGTTCATAACATCTGCTAGACCACCCATGTTTTTAATCTGTTGCATAGATTCTAGATAGTCATCAAATCCAAACTCTGCCTTCTTAAGCTTCTTCTCCATCTCCTTAGCTTTATCAGCATCAACTGCCGCTTCTGCTTTCTCAATAAGAGTAAGTACATCACCCATTCCTAAAATTCTTGATGCCATTCTGTCTGGATAAAACTGTTCTAAATCTGAAAGTTTCTCACCCATACCTACATAGAGAATTGGCTTTCCTGTTACACTTCTAATAGAAAGTGCAGCACCACCTCTTGTATCACCATCAAGCTTAGTAAGAATTACACCGTCAATGCCTATTTTCTCATCAAATGTTGATGCAACATTGACTGCATCCTGACCCGTCATAGCATCTACAACAAGTACAGTTTCTGTTATATCAATATTGTCTCTTATCTCTACAAGCTCATCCATAAGAGCCTCATCTACATGAAGTCGACCCGCTGTATCGATAATAACAACATTCATATCATTAGTCTTGGCATGCTCCATAGCCGCCTTTGCGATGTTTACAGGCTTATGATTTGTTCCCATACTAAATACTGGAACACCCTGTTTCTCACCATTAACCTGTAACTGGTCAATAGCCGCTGGTCTGTAAATATCACATGCAACAAGTAATGGTTTCTTTCCTTTAGCCTTGAGCTTTCCTGCAATCTTGGCTGCTGTAGTTGTCTTACCTGCACCCTGAAGACCCATCATCATAATGACTGTAATCTCATTGCCGTTCTTAAGCTTAAGCTCTGTGGTTTCTGAACCCATAAGCTTAACCATTTCCTCGTTAACTATCTTTATAACCATCTGTCCTGGTGTGAGTGAAGTCATAACATCCTGACCTACTGCTCTTTCCTGAACAGAATTTATAAACTGCTTTACAACCTTAAAACTTACATCCGCCTCAAGAAGTGCCATCTTAACTTCCTTAAGCGCTGCTTTTACATCAGCCTCTGTAAGTCTACCCTTGCTTCTAAGGCTTCTAAATACATTTTGCAATTTATCAGATAAACTTTCAAATGCCACCTTATACCTCCAAATATGTCATGCTTCCTATAATTCATCAAGAATATGTTCTGAAAGCTTGCCAATCTTATCAATTATTTCTTTTTCTTCGTTACTTACATTATCATAAGAAACCAACTGGTCTATGTAAGTTTTAACTTGCTTTATCATATTCTTAGTATTGATAAAGCGCTCAACCAAATGTAACTTTTCTTCGTATCCAAGTAAAAGCTTCTCAATTCGTTTTACCATATCGTGAACTGCCTGACGGCTTGTTCCTCGCTCTTCTGCAATCTCACTTAGACCAATGTCATTAAAAAAGTAGTCCTCACATATTGACTTCTGATGATCTGTTAAAAGTTCACCGTAAAAGTCGTATAATAGTGATAATTTAACTATTTCATCCATCTTTTCCATGAGTTACTCCTTTTTCAAAACAGAATGTCGCTTATAAATATAATGACACCGTCCATTATAATACTACATACAACAGACAGTGTCAAGCAAAAAAACTTTACATTTATTATTTAATTATATTTTACATTAAAAACTCTTATTTATAACTATAAATTAGTTCTTACAACCCTTGGTTTATAGCCTTCTTTATCTAATGCAGCTACAATATTATGCTTATGCTCTTCTCCAAATGCTTCAAGAGTAATTCTAAGCTCAACCTCTGCATTTCTATTAATACTTACAAACTGATTATGATCAAGTTTTACAACATTTCCTTGATTTGCAGCTATAAGCTTTGCAACCATTTCAAGCTGACCTGGCTTATCTGGAAGAAGAACAGAAACTGTAAATATTCTACCTCTCTGGATTAATCCATGCTGGAGAATTGATGACATTGTTATTATATCAAGATTACCACCGCTGATAATTGATACAATATTCTTGTCCCAACATTCCATATGCTTTAATGCAGCTATTGTTAATAGACCTGATCCTTCACATACCATCTTATGATTTTCAACCATATCAAGGAATGCATCTATAAGATCGCTATCTTCAACTGTTATAATCTCATCCACATATTTCTGAATATATGGGAAAATAACTGACCCTGGTGTCTTTACAGCTGTACCATCAGCTATAGTCACTGCTGAAGGAAGTGAAACAACATGTCCTTCTCTAATTGATGCCTGCATACAATTAGCACCAGCAGGCTCTACACCTATAACTCTTACTTTTGGATTAATCATCTTAGCTAATGTTGCAACACCACAAGCTAATCCGCCGCCACCAATCGGAACT
>JAFOCU010000020.1 GCA_017381055.1 Lachnospiraceae bacterium | reverse complement strand
ATATATCTCGTAATAGGTATTATATCATTATTTGCCGGTTCAGCATTGTATTTCAATGTAGATACAATGTTTGGCGATACTATGACAACAGCGGAGCTTGGAAAAGCTAGGATTATGATGCTATTCCTAATCTTTAATCTGGCTTTTACCTTCCCGATGAGTATTTTCGGCTCAATCATCTCAGCCTACGAACAATTTATCTTCCCGAGAATAGTAAATATTTCTCGCATCGTATTGAATACTGTCGTGATGATATGCCTTCTGAAGATGGGATATCGAGCAATAGCAATGGTTGTAGTCCAGACGGTATTTAATATACTCACCTTGTTGCTTAATTACATATACTGCAAAAAGAAACTGCAAATTAAAATCTATTTCAGAAGATTCAAATGGGCCTTTTTGAAAGAGGTTGCAATCTACTCGTTCTGGATATTCCTAAATGTGATTATGGATAAAATCTACTGGAGTTCTGGTCAGTTTATTTTGGGAATTACCGTAGGAACAACTGCAGTGGCTGTCTTTGCAGTGGCTATTCAGTTGCAACGTATGTATATGACCTTTGCAACTGCTATTGGCTCCGTATTTCTGCCAAAGATTACGGGAATGGTTGCAACAAACAACAACCCAACTGAAATATCAGACATATTCATTAGGACAGGTCGTATTCAGTATATAATTTTGAGCTTTATACTATCTGGATTCATTATTTTTGGAAAGAAGTTCATTCTTCTATGGGCAGGCGAAGAGTATGGTAACTCATTTTACATAACTCTCCTATTCTTCATTTGTATGTTGCCTGACCTTTTACAGAACTTAGGTATTGTAATTATGCAGGCTCGCAATCAGGTGAAATTCCGTGCAATTTTGGGAGTGCTTGTTGCTATATTAAGCCTTATCCTACAATTGATATTAAGCAAGCTCTATAACGAAATTGGTTGTGCTATTGCTATTGCTACGATGTTCATTATAGGACAAGGCGTTATTATGAATATATATTACTCGCAGAAGCAAGGACTTGATATAATCTGCTTCTGGAAGGAGATATGCAAGATGTCAATTGTGCCGATACTATTAACTATAACATCAACATATATATTAAAATCATATAACATTGACGGTTGGGGTGAGTTGTTCGTATCCATTATTGTGTTCTGCTCGATTTACATACCTCTCTTCTGGGTATTCAGTATGAATAAATACGAGAAGAACTTAATAATATCCCCTATAAATAAGATTTTACGCAGGGCATAAGGTCGCTACAATGTAAAATATTAAGTAAAAACATCTCCAAAGATGAGTATCAAAGTAACAATAGATAGAGTTCTGCCCAAGCGCATTAAGGATATTATACATATCAATTATCATCGGGCAATCATTCTATTCAATAAATTAAGATGGTATATTACAGGCTCCAAGATTTCAAATCCTAAAGATATACCAATCATAATAAATAACTACAATCGATTGGAATATCTAAAGATGTTAATAGATTCGTTAACATCAAGAGGATATTATAATATTCATATACTTGACAACAACTCTACATATCCACCACTACTGGAATACTACAAGAGTTGTCCGTTTTCGGTAATTTATTTGGGTAAGAATATTGGATATAAGGCACTTTGGGAATCTGGAGTATTTAATAAATTTAAAGACTCATATTACGTTTACACAGATTCCGATATGGAAATTGCAGCAGAGTGTCCCGATGACTTTATGCAACATTTTCTTGATATTCTAAAAAGATACCCTCTGTCTCAAAAAGTT
>JAFOCU010000019.1 GCA_017381055.1 Lachnospiraceae bacterium | reverse complement strand
AGGAAGAGTTATATCAGATAGCAAGAGATAAGGCTTATTATGTTCCAGCAGATAAGGCTGGTATGGAAGATATTAAACATGTTAAGTCTTTATTTAGTCAGGGTAGCATGGTTTAGAGATTGTGATAAAGAGTATGTGATTGAGAAATTGTAGAAAAATTGTAATTAAGTAATAGGAGCTGGAGTATCTTGTAAGCAAGGTATTCCGGCTCATTGTATGTTTTTTGTCTAATAATAGAAAAGAAATTGATAATGTTGAAAAAAATATTGACAGATAGGCAAGAAGAATATAATATAAACATATGAACAATTATTCATATGTAACTGCGAAAGTGGTAACAGAGAGGAGATGTATTATGGAAAAAGATTTATATAATTGTGAATATATACACATTCATCAAGATATTGTAGATAAGGTTAATGAGAATATGCCAGCAGAGGAGGTATTATTTGATTTGGCAGAGTTCTTCAAGGTATTTGCTGATTCTACAAGAATTAAGATTTTATATGTTTTATTACAGTCTGAAATGTGTGTTTGTGATATTGGACAGACATTGAATATAAGTCAGTCAGCAGTATCTCATCAGCTACGAATGTTAAAGCAGATGCGTCTAGTAAAATATAGAAAAGAAGGAAAGTCGATTTTTTATTCATTATCAGATGGTCATATTAAGGATATATTAAGTCAGGGTATTGAACATATTATGGAGTAATAGTAGGAGGTGATGATATGTCTAAGGTACATAATCATAATGAAGATATTAGGTTAGAACATAAAGATGGTCATAATCATAGTCACGAGCATAAACAAGAAAAGCAGTGCTGTTGTTGTCATAGTCATGATGATAAAAATTGTGATAGTCATAAGCACGAACATAATGAGAATAGCTGTGATAGTCAGAAAGAAGAACAGCATCACGGCTGCGGCTGTGGGCATGATCATGAGCATGGCGGTAATATAGAAGGAAAAGAGATAGGAAAGATATTTCTTGCGGCAGCATTTTTAGTATTTGCTATATTTGTTGGAAAGTACGCTCTAGATTTATCTAATAAATATGGTATAAGCTTAGGAACTGTAGAAACTGTTAGCTTAGTGTTATATTTGGTGGCATATTTTACAGTAGGTGGCGAGGTTGTTAGAACTGCTGTGAAAAATATCAGTAAGGGAAAGGTTTTTGATGAGAATTTTCTTATGGCCCTAGCTACTGTAGGAGCCTTCTTTATTGGAGAGTATCCAGAAGCAGTTGCAGTTATGATGTTTTATCAGGTGGGAGAGATGTTTCAGTCCTATGCTGTTGGTAAGTCAAGAAAGTCTATTACAGCTCTTATGGATATAAGACCTGACGTAGCTTATGTGAAGCTTCATGACGGAACTGTAGTTAAGAAGGATCCTTCTGAGGTTAGAATCGGGGAGATTATTGTCGTAAAGCCAGGAGAAAAGGTTGCCCTTGACGGAAAACTTGCAAAAGGTGAAGGAACTATTGATACAATGGCGCTTACAGGAGAAAGCCTTCCTAGAGAGGTTTATGTGGGTGATGATATTATAAGCGGTTCTATAAGTGTCAGCGGAGTGCTAGAGATAGAGGTTATGAAGGAGTTTGGTCAGTCTACAGTGTCGAAGATTCTTGAACTTGTGGAAAATGCAAGTCAGAAGAAGGCTGATAGTGAAAGATTTATTTCAAAATTTGCTAGATACTATACTCCGATAGTAGTTATAGTGGCAGTTCTTCTTGCTCTTATTCCTCCTTGCATAGAAGGAATAAGAGTGGCAGCGGTTTGGTCAAAGTGGCTTTATAGAGCGCTTAGCTTTTTGGTTATATCGTGTCCTTGTGCATTGGTTATATCGGTTCCACTTGGCTTTTTTGCAGGAATTGGTGGTGCATCAGCTAATGGTATATTGATCAAGGGAAGTACATATGTAGAGAACCTTGCTAAGGTTGGAACAGTGGTATTTGATAAAACAGGTACATTAACAAAAGGAAACTTTAAAGTAATCAATATAATACCATACGAAAAAGAAAATGAACTATATGTATTAAGAATGGCAACTATAACAGAAATGTTTTCAAACCATCCTATCGCTATATCCTTAAGAGAAGCCTATAAAAATCGAGTTTCAGACGGAATAGGCGATTTAGAAAGTTTTGAAGAGTTAGAAAATAAGGTAAACAGCGTTGATTATGAGGAAATTTCTGGTTATGGGATAAAAGCGACTGTAGAAGGACAAATTATTTATGTTGGCAATCATAAGCTTATGGATAAGTTTGGTGTTTCGTTTAAGCCTTGTGATGAACTTGGTACTATTGTGTATGTAGCGAAGTCTGAAACGGACGGGGATATAAGATGTATAGGTGCAATTGTTATTGCTGATGAGATAAAGGATGATGCTACGGAGACTGTTAGTGGTCTTAAGAGCTTAGGTGTAGATAGAACTGTTATGCTTACAGGCGATAGAGCTGGTATTGCTAAATATGTAGCAGATGCAATAGGTATTACAGATGCATATAGTGAATTATTGCCAGGAGATAAGGTTGATAGGTTAGAAGATATATTATCTGCCGTTAAGGAAGGTGAAAAGGTAGCATTTGCAGGAGACGGAATAAATGATGCACCAGTTCTTGCTAGAGCTGATATAGGAATAGCAATGGGTGGCTTGGGCCAGGATGCTGCTATAGAGGCTGCGGACGTTGTTATTATGGATGATAAGCCATCAAGTATTGTTAAGGCTGTAAAGATAGCAAAAAAGACTATGAGAATAGTTAAGCAGAACATTATATTTGCAATAGGTGTAAAAGTATCTGTATTGCTTTTGGCAGCATTTGGCATAGCGTCTATGTGGTATGCGGTGTTTGCAGATGTAGGAGTTTGTGTGATTGCTATATTGAATGCTCTCAGAGCTATGAAGTTAAAGAATTAAATTTTTATCTTTAAGAATGGCGGATTCTATTGTATAATTTTAGTAGTAATTATGCAAAAGAAAGGTACGGTAAAAATTATGGAAGGTCGTATTCATTCAATAGAAACCTTTGGAACAGTTGATGGTCCTGGTGTAAGATATGTTATTTTTGTTCAGGGGTGTCCTATGAGATGTCAGTATTGTCATAATCCAGATACTTGGGAGATTAATGCAGGCACTCTAAGAAGTACAGATGAGCTCATAGAGGACTTTGAGAAGTATAGACCATATCTTACTAATGGTGGGCTTACAGTGACAGGTGGAGAGCCACTTTTACAGATGGATTTTATGATTGAGCTGTTTAAGAAGGCCAAGAAGAAGAATATTCATACATGTATTGATTCATCGGGTGTTGTTTTTAATAGAAATAGTCAGGTGTTTATGGATAAGCTTAATGAACTGTTAAAGTACACAGATCTTATAATGCTTGATATTAAGCATATTGATGATGAGGAGCATAAGAAGCTTACAGGTCATACTAATGAGAATATACTAGATTTTGCTAGATATCTAAATGAGATTGATTTCCCTATTTGGGTTCGTCATGTAACTGTGCCAGGAATTACTTATAAGACAGAGTATTTGCAGAGAGTAGGAGCTTTCTTAGGAGAGCTTGATAATGTAAAGGCTTTAGATGTGCTTCCATATCACACAATGGGTGTGCCAAAGTATGAAGCTTTGGGGATGGAGTATCCGTTAAAGGATGTACCGCCACTTGAAAAAAATGAGGTTGCTAAAGCTAGAGATATTATTCTTTATCATATGAAGAAGAGAAAGCAAGAGTTGTTAACAGGTAAGGTTAACAAGTAGACATAATGATTATATTGCATTGAAATAAAAATGCTTACCACAAAATATTAACCTAAATCACAAAATCGCAGTCAAAGTTAAAGAGAGGTTGACATAATATGGATGAACGCTTGAAAAAACAGATGGAATTCGCATTGGAGATGGATAAGGAAAAAGGTATTGGTCGTCAGACATATATCCTTGATGCGCTCCGAAAAGAAAATGATGCAGAGCATGGATGGCATCTTGGATTAATGACAATGCTATTAGCGGAATATGCAAATGAACCCATAGATATCGGGAGGACAGTTGCTATGGTAATTATTCATGATGTTGTAGAGATAGATGCTGGTGACACATACGCTTATGATGATGCAGGTAATGCTACTAAGGCAGAGCGAGAGCAGAAGGCTGCTGATAGGATATTTGGAATGCTTCCAGAGGATCAGGGTAGATATTTTATGGATTTATGGTTAGAATTTGAAGCAGTTGCTACACCAGAAGCAAAGTTTGCTACAGCAATAGATAGTGTACAGCCACTTATGTTAAATAATGCGTCAAATGGCTTAGCATGGAGAGAACACGGAGTAGCTGCATCAAAGGTACAAGATAGAGCATTAAAAAAGATAAAACCAGGCTCAGAGAAGTTATATGAGATGGTGATGGATATTATTGCAGAAAATGTAAAAAAGGGTAACTTGAAGGATT
>JAFOCU010000182.1 GCA_017381055.1 Lachnospiraceae bacterium | reverse complement strand
GTATTAGAAGCAAAGAGATTGCTTGAATCAGGTGCATCAGCAACAATTCAAGAGGCAACAGAAAAGGTAGGACTAAGTAGAAGTTCCTTCTATAAGTATAAGGATGATATATTTCCTTTTCATGAAAATGTTAAGGGACAGACAGTTACTTTCGTGTTGCAGATGGATGATAGACCAGGTAAGCTTTCGAACTTGCTTAAGTTTATAGCTGGTTATGATGCTAATATATTAACTATCCATCAGACAATCCCGATTAACGGAGTGGCATCGCTTACATTAAGTGTTCAGATGCCAGCAGCAGGTGATATATCAGAGATGATTAATGAATTACATGCTACAGATGGCGTACACTATGCAAAGATATTATCAAGAGAATAGTTTGGAGGAAGATTATGATTAATGTTGCAGTTTTAGGATATGGTACAGTAGGTTCAGGCGTATACGAAGTTCTTGTTAAGAATAAGGAAAGTATCGCAAAGCGTGTTGGCGATGAGATAAATGTAAAGTATGTTTTAGATTTAAGAGATTTCCCAGGAGATCCAGTTCAGGAAGTACTTGTTCACGATTTTGATACAATTGTAAATGATCCAGAAGTTGATATTGTAGCAGAGGCTATGGGTGGTTTAGAGCCAGCTTATACATTTGCTAAGAAGACACTTGAGAGTGGAAAGAGCTATTGTACATCTAACAAGGAGCTTGTTGCAAAGTATGGTCCAGAGTTATTAGAGCTTGCTAAGTCAAAGGGTAAGAACTTCTTATTTGAAGCAAGTGTTGGTGGTGGTATTCCAATTATCAGACCACTTAATCAGTCACTTACAGCAGATGAGCTTACAGAGATTACAGGTATTTTAAACGGAACAACAAACTTCATCTTATCTAAGATGGCAAAGGAAGGTTCATCATTTGATGCAGTATTAAAGGAAGCGCAGAATCTTGGTTATGCTGAGAGAAATCCAGCTGCTGACGTAGAGGGTTATGATGCATGTCGTAAGATTGCTATTCTTTCATCACTTGCATATGGTTGCCATGTAGATTTTGAGGATATTTACACAGAGGGTATTACAAAGATTACAGATATAGATTTCAAGTATGCTAAGAAGCTTGGTCTTTCTATTAAGTTATTTGGTAAGAGTAAGAAAGTTGATGATAAATGCTATGCTATGGTAGCACCATTTATGATAGATAGTGACAACCCACTTTACAGCGTAAATGGAGTTCTTAACGGAATTCTTGTAAAGGGTGATGTTATCGGTGATGTAATGTTCTACGGTGCAGGTGCTGGTAAGTTACCAACAGCTAGTGCAGTAGTAGCTGATATTGTAGATGAGGCAAAGCACCTTCATACAAATATTATGACAATCTGGAGCAACAAGAAGCTTGCATTAGAGAATCTTTCTACACTTAAGAATAAGTTCTTCGTAAGATTTGACGGTTCAGTAGATTCTAAGATGTCAGAGGTTACAAAGGCATTTGGTGATGTTAAGGTTGTTACAGTTGAAGGTTTAGATAATGAGTTTGCAGTTATTACAGAAGTAATGACAGAGGCAGAATTTGAGGCAGCAGCAGCTAAGGTTAATGGCGTTAAGTCAAGAATCAGAGTGGAGGCATAATAAAATGAAGTATGTTATAGTACTTGGCGATGGAATGGCTGATGAGCCAATCGCAGAATTAGGTAATAAGACACCTCTTGAGTATGCTACAACACCTAAGATGGATAGCATGTCAAAGATGTCAGAGATAGGACTTATCCATACAATTCCAGAGGGAATGAGCCCAGGAAGTGATACAGCTAATCTTTCTGTGCTTGGATATGATCCAAAGATTTATTATACAGGTCGTTCGCCACTTGAAGCATTAAGCATAGGTGTTCCTATGAAAGATACAGATATTGCTATAAGATGCAATATCGTAACAGTATCAGTTGATGATTTACCTTATGAGGAGAAGACAATTATCGACCATAGCTCAAGTGAAATTAGTACAGAGGATGCAGCAGTTCTTTTAGAGGCGGTAAGAGAAGGTCTTGAGAATGATATTTATAAGTATTATTTAGGAACAAGCTACAGACATCTTACAATTTGGGATAAGGGTTCAGTAGTTCCTTTGACACCACCACATGATATATTAGGGAAAGTCATTGGTGAATATCTTCCAAAGGAAGAAGCTTTAAAGGAAATGATGAAGAAGAGCTATGAGATATTAGCTAATCATCCATTGAATATAGAGAGAATGAAGAAGGGACTTAATCCTGCTAACTCTATATGGTTCTGGGGTGCTGGAACAAAACCATGTCTTTCATCTTTTGAAGAGAAGTATGGCAAGAAGGGTGTTATGATTTCAGCAGTTGACCTTCTTAAGGGAATAGGTGTTGGCGCATCTATGACAAATATTATCGTAGAAGGTGCAGATGGAACACTTCATACAAATTATGAAGGAAAAGCTGACGCTGCAATTAAGGCGCTTACAGAGGATGGATATGATTTCGCATATGTGCATGTAGAAGCTCCAGATGAAATGGGACATCAAGGTAGTGTAGAACGTAAGATTCAGGCTATACAGTATCTTGATGAGAAGGTTATTAAAAGAATTGCAGATGCCTTAGATGAGAAAAACGTAGATTATAGAATGTTGGTATTGCCAGATCATCCAACACCAATCTGTGTTAGAACGCATACATCAGATCCTGTTCCATATATGCTTTATGATTCTACAGATAAGAAAGCAGAGAGCTATGATTATAATGAAAAGGCTGCAAAAGAAAGTGGCAAATTCATAGCTAATGGATATGAAGGAATTGCGCATTTATTTGAAAAATAAAGTGAAGCGAAATTGCTAAAAATAATTAATGAACTAATAAGGAGATACTTGAAAGAGTATCTCCTTTTGTGTTATATTCAAATTAGAACGAAGAGGTGTGAATTCTAGGAGGTGATTTTATGAGTAATCTAAATTTATTGCCGGGGAATTATAATGTAAATATTTCTAATCAGAATTATGATGGGGTTAATGTAAATCCGCAGAAGTCAAAAGGTGTAGGTGATGAAAAACTTACTTTGGCAGGACAAACTAAAACGGATTATTTAAAACTTGCAGTAGGGGAACGAGAGAAACAGCTAGAAAAATTAGGGTTGTTAGAAAATGAAGATGGAAAAGTATTACTTAAAGGGAATATTATTGCATATGATAAAGAAAAAATAACTATGGAAGAGGAAGAAAAAAATAGCCAACTGAATGGGGAATGTGAGACATGTGCTAATAGAAAGTACCAGGATGGTTCAGATGAGATGGTTTCCTTTAAGTCAGCTACACATATATCTCCAGACGCTGCTGCTACAGCAGTTAGAGCGCATGAGGGTGAACATGTGTCAAATGCGTACGACAAGGCAGCTAAGAATGATGGTGAGGTTGTAAATGCATCGGTAGCTATTCATACTTCTGTTTGTCCAGAGTGCGGTAGGACATATGTATCAGGAGGAACAACAACGACTACTATTAGATATAATAAAGACAATTATGCTAAAAATGCAGAAATTCAAGATGCAACAGTTGTTCCAGGTAAAGATGTTGATGCGTTAGTGTGATAAAATATATGCTGAAAAAAGGCGCATTTTATTGCATATGTTTAAAAAATGTGATATAATTTACCAAATTGTAGATTTTGCAAAGGACAAGAAGGGATTCGGGGTGAAATCTAAAAAATATTTTATATGATAGGAGAAAGAAAAATGGATAACAATTTCAATCAGCAGGCTCCACAGCAGCCAGTTTATCAGCAGGCTCCACAGCAGATGCCACAGCAGCAGATGTATCAGCAGGCTCCACAGCAGCAGATGTATCAGCAGCCAATGTATCAGCCAGCGCCTAAGAAACCATCAAATATTAACACAATGGAATTACTTGCTTTGATTTTATCATCAGTAGGTGCTTTTATGGCAATCTTAGGTTCTATTATGACATGTTCATGTAGTGCATCAAAGACAATGACCATTACAAATATTATGAAGAATTCAAGCGACGGAAAAATTCATAGTGCATCAGCAGTTTTATGGGTAGCTATCATTGGAGCACTTGTTGCAGCAGCAGGTGTTGTTCTTGCTATAATGGCATTAAAGCAGAAGGATGCAGCAGTAAAAGCTGGAAAGCTTTCATACATAGCTATGGCAGTAGGCGCATTTGGCGTGGTTTACGGAATTCTTCCAGTACTTACAATTTGCGGTTATAACTGTTCATTAAATTCAAAAGTAAAAATGTAATGAACAATGATTTTGGATTATAAAGATAGGAGATAGAAAAATGGATAATAATTTTAATCAGCAGGCTCCACAGCAGCCAATGTATCAGCAGGCTCCACAGCAGATGCCACAGCAGCAGATGTATCAGCAGGCTCCACAGCAGCCAGTTTATCAGCCAGCTCCAAAGAAGCCTATGAATATGAAGGAGCTTATCGCAATTATTTGTGCAGCATCAGGAGCATTCTTTGCAATTTTAGGTACAACACTTACATGTTCATGTAGTGCAAGTAAGACAGCTAAGGCAGAAGGCTATACACTTTCAGCAGTATTTATTGTTGCTATATTAGCATCATTTGCAGCAGCAGCAGGTATTGTACTTGGCATTATGGCATTAAAAGAGAAGGATGCAGCAGTAAAGGCAGGAAAACTTTCACAGATAGCTATAGCAGTTGGTGTGTTTGGTGTTATTTATGCTCTTATTCCTACAATTACAATTTGTGGATATAATTGTTCGTTACAGAGTAATTATGAGGAATTAATGGGTTCTATGGGTAGATATTTTTAGAGAGTAAATCATTGATTTAATAAAAGGAGCTTCTAAATTATTAGAGGCTTCTTTTTGTATATGCATTAATGTATAGGAAATTGTGAGTTGAATGTGCTTATAATAAAGAAGCGAAAATAAAAACTTTAAGAATGCGCGTGGATATGATATAATATAAAAGGGTATGTGCCTATTATGACAAAATAAAAGGAGAAAAGAGCATTAAGCTCTTTTGCAGGTGGATTTATATGGATATTTTAAAGGTTATTAGTGATGAACTTAATATTAAGCTTTCGCAGGTTGAGGCTACAGTAAAGCTTATTGATGAGGGAAATACTATTCCGTTTATTGCTAGATATAGAAAAGAAGTTACAGGTTCTCTTAATGATGAAGTTTTAAGAAATCTTGATGAGAGACTTAAGTATTTAAGAAATCTTGAAGATAGAAAGGCTGCAGTTATTTCAAGTATTGAGGAACAGGGCAAGCTTACAGATGAATTAAAGAAACAGATTGAGGAAGCTGCTACATTGGTTCTTGTTGAAGATTTGTATAGACCATACAAGCAGAAGAAGAGAACTAGAGCGATTATAGCTAAGGAGAAGGGCTTGGAGCCACTTGCTAACATTATTACTTTACAGATGACAAATAAGTCTATTGAAGAAGAGGCTGTAGAATATATATCAGAAGAAAAGGGTGTAGCGGATGTTAAGGAAGCTATAGCTGGAGCTCTTGATATTATTGCAGAAGCTATTTCTGACGAGGCTGATTATAGAACGTATATTAGAAATATTACATTTAAAGAAGGAATGCTTACCTCAGCAGCTAAGGATGCAGAGGTAGAGTCAGTATATGAGATGTACTATGATTATACAGAAAGTATTCCAAAGGTAGCAGGCCATAGAGTTCTTGCTATCAACAGAGGTGAGGCTGAGAAGTTTTTAAATGTTAAGGTAGAAGCGCCAGAAGAGAGAATAATTACTTATCTTGCTAAGCAAGTTATTACAAAAGATAATAAGTATACATCACCACTTCTACAGGCGGCCCTTGAGGATAGTTATAAGAGACTTATTGCACCTTCAATTGAGAGAGAAATTAGAAGTGATTTGACAGAGAAGGCGGAGGATGGAGCTATTAAGGTCTTTGGAAAGAACTTAGAGCAGCTTCTTATGCAGCCACCTATTGCTGGACAGGTTGTTTTAGGATGGGATCCAGCTTTCAGAACAGGTTGTAAGTTAGCAGTAGTTGATGGAACAGGTAAAGTTCTTGATACTGTAGTAGTATATCCTACTGCGCCACAGAATAAGGTGAAGGAAGCTAAGGAAACAGTTAAGAAGCTTATAAAGAAATATGGAATCACACTTATTTCTTGTGGAAACGGTACTGCATCAAGAGAGTCTGAAGCAGTTATTGTTGAATTAATAAAGGAGCTTGATACACCAGTTTCTTATATTATTACAAATGAAGCGGGAGCTTCAGTATATTCAGCTAGTAAGTTGGCAACAGAAGAGTTTCCTAACTTCGATGTGGGACAGAGAAGTGCTACATCAATTGCAAGAAGAGTACAGGATCCATTAGCAGAGCTTGTTAAGATAGATCCAAAATCAATCGGCGTAGGTCAGTATCAGCATGATATGAACCAGAAGAAGTTAGGCGAGGCTTTAGGTGGAGTTGTAGAAGATTGTGTTAATAAGGTTGGTGTAGATTTAAATACAGCTTCAGCAAGCTTGCTTGAGTATATTTCAGGTATATCAAAGGTGATTGCAAAGAATATTGTTGCATATAGAGAAGAAAATGGAAGATTTGCGGATAGAAAGCAGTTATTGAAAGTTGCTAAGCTTGGACCAAAAGCCTTTGAACAGTGTGCAGGATTTATGAGAATAAGTGGAGGAAAGAATCCTCTTGATAATACAAGTGTGCATCCAGAGTCTTATGAGGCAGCAGAGGCGCTTCTTACAAAGCTTGGTTATAAGATTGATGATTTAAAGGCTGGAAAACTTGTTGGATTAAGTTTACTTGTTAAGGATTATAAGAAGATATCATCAGAACTTTCTGTAGGTGAAATTACACTTAAGGATATAGTTAAGGAACTTGAGAAACCAGGCAGAGATCCGAGAGATGAGATGCCTAAGCCAATCCTTCGTACAGATGTCCTTGCTATGGAAGATTTACAGCCAGGAATGGTTCTTAAGGGAACTGTTAGAAATGTAATTGATTTTGGAGCATTTGTTGATATCGGAGTGCATCAGGATGGACTTGTTCATATTTCGCAGATGACAGATAAATATATTAAACATCCATTAGAAGCTGTTAGTGTAGGAGATATAGTTGAGGTTAAGGTAATGAGCATTGATTTAGCCAAGAAGCGTATACAGCTTACTATGAAGAATGTTTAAAGCATAAGAAGAAAGGTTGAAATAAAATGGAAGTTAAGGCTAGTGTACAGTTAACTACAAAACAGTTATATGAGTTTTTGATGCGTCATACTTATTTCTGTTTTGGAGGTGTTGTTGGTTTATTATTAAGTATTGGTGGATTTACAGGATTTGCATTAGTAGTTAATGAGGAAAATATCTCAGCAGCATATTTAGGAGTATTATTTGGAATTGGATTATTATTCACAGTAATTCAGCCGCTTATTGTTTTTAGAAATGCAAAAAAGCAGTCAAAGGCGTACAAAAAGTATCCATTGGAGTACACTATATCTGAGAGAGGCATAGAGGTAAAGCAGGATGATGCAGAAGGAAGCAATACTTGGGAAAATGTTATGAAGATTGTATCGACAAAACGTTTGGTTATTATTTATACAAGTAAAGTTCACGCATATGTAATTCCTAGAGCAGCATTAGAAGGCTCTATGGAGGAATTTAAGGAATTGGTAAAAACACATTGTCATGCAAGTTATATTAATATATAAAAAGGAGCAATATGATTAAGTATATGGAATCATTTTCGCCAGAGGATACATTTAGATTTGGTGAAGAGCTTGGAAAAAATGCTAAAAAAGGTGAAGTGTTTTGCCTTGATGGAGACTTAGGTGTGGGAAAAACAGTATTTACACAAGGTTTCTCAAGAGGATTGAATATAGATGAGCCTATAAATAGTCCAACATTTACTATCGTTCAGGAATATACAGAAGGTCGATTACCTTTTTATCATTTTGATGTATATCGAATAGGTGATATATCCGAGATGGATGAGATAGGCTATGAGGACTATTTCTTTGGGGAAGGCGTATGCTTTATAGAGTGGGCAACTATGATAGAAGAGATATTGCCAGATAATGTAACTTGGATAAAGATAGAAAAGGATTTAGAAAAAGGGTTTGATTATCGAAAGATAACTATAACAGAGTAGAGGATTAAGATATGAAGATATTGGCGATTGACTCATCTTCACTTGTGGCATCTGTCGCGGTTGTAGAAGATGATATAATGGTGGCAGAATACACAATTAATCATAAGAAGACACATTCTCAAACATTATTACCTATGATTAATGAGATTTCTAAAATGGCAGAGATTGATTTATCTCAGGTGGATGCTATAGCGGTTTCGGGGGGACCGGGTTCGTTTACAGGTCTTAGAATTGGAAGTGCTACAGCGAAGGGATTAGGTATGGTGTGGAACAAACCATTGATTCACGTGCCAACCGTAGATGCTATGGCATATAATTTATATGGAACAGATAAACTTATTTGTCCAATGATGGATGCGAGAAGAAATCAAACTTATACTGGTTTATATGAATTTGTAGACGGTGAGTTCAAAATAGTTATGGAGCAATGTGCTATATCTGTAGATGAACTTATTGAAAAGATTAATGAGATAGGTAGAGAAGTGATTTTTTTAGGTGATGGTGTTCCTGTATTTATGGGATCGTTAGATGAAAAACTTACAGTATCTCATTCGTATGCACCAGCACATATGAATAGACAGCGTGCGGGAGCAGTAGCGGTGTTGGGAAATAAGTATTTTGCTGATGGAAAGTATGAGACAGCAGCAGAGCATGAGCCTAACTATCTTCGTCAATCTCAAGCGGAGAGAGAAGCAAAGGAAAAAAATAATGGATAATATTATAGTGCGAGTAATGACTTCGGACGATATAGACCAGGTGGTAGAGATAGAAGAGGAAGCATTTTCGTCTCCATGGACAAGAAAAGGCTTTGAAGAATCATTATCATACGATTATAGTAGATTTTATGTTGCAACTAATGATAAGCAAGTTGTAGGATATATAGGTACCTATTGTATGTTTGATGATGTAGATATAACTAATGTGGCAGTAAGGGGAAATTGCAGACGAAAAGGTGTGGCAAATAAGCTTTTAGAAGCGGTGCTTGGCTATTCTTTAGAAAAGAAATTGAGCTATATTAACCTTGAAGTAAGACCTAGTAATATTCCTGCGAGAAAGTTATATGAGAAATATGGCTTTGAAGAAATTGGAATCAGAAAGAACTTTTATACAAAGCCAGTGGAAGATGGGATAATAATGCAAAAAGATATGTCAAAATAATAAGCCATGTATTTCCTATATATTTTTGTATTTATATGTTTTATTATAGAAATATAATTTTACAATATTAGAGGTGCAAAATGAGAAAATACAGTGATGATAATAAAAAAGACTTATTAGAAATATATTGTAACAAATGCGGAAAAAAAATAACGATGGAAAAAGGAATTGTTAAAGAGGGAGCGTTTAGCATAACTTATGGCTGGGGATATTTTTCCAGAAAAGATGGAGAAACACATAGCTTAGATTTGTGTGAAGAATGCTACGATGATTTAATAAAATCCTTTAATATTCCGATAAATATAGTAGAAAGAAATGAAATAGTATAATTAAGAGGAGTAAACAGATGCTAGATATATGCTTGTTGGGCACAGGTGGTATGATGCCGTTGCCAAAAAGATGGTTAACATCACTTATGCTAAGATATAATGGAAAAAGTATATTGATTGATTGTGGAGAAGGCACACAGCTTGCTGTTAAGGAGCAAGGATGGAGCTTTAATCCTATTGATGTTATCTGTTTTACTCATTATCATGCAGATCACATAAGTGGATTACCAGGGCTACTTCTTACTATGGGCAATGCTGATAGGACAGAACCGGTAACTATGATAGGGCCAAAGGGTCTTGGTAGAGTAGTATCTTCTCTTAGAGTAATTGCGCCAGAGTTGCCATTTGAAATCAATTTTATAGAACTTACTGAGAATGAGCAGACTGTTGAAATATGTGGTCTTGTTATTGAAGCATTTAAAGTAAATCATAATGTATTATGTTATGGCTATAGTGT
>JAFOCU010000181.1 GCA_017381055.1 Lachnospiraceae bacterium | reverse complement strand
TCTGGCTCACACAAGAAATAATAATTTTCCTGAATAAAAATATCCTCTATCATACCCTTTTCAATTCTACGTACCATTCCAAATTCTTTAATAGATGAAGTCTTAACTACAAGCCCACTTTCTTCCTTAACCTCACGAATAAGAGTTTCCTCTAAGCTCTCTCCTTCTTCAATGCCACCACCTGGTAACTTATAGTAATCATATTTAAGACTATGCATCATAGCGATTGTATTGTCCCTTATTATAATTCCTCTAACTGATGGTCGCTTGCCTACTGTACCATTTTCAATATAGTTCTTCTTATCAATTACAAATAACTCTCTCATAATAGTTTACCTCTTCATTTCCATATATGGTAATTCCTCAAAACCACATTTTTCATATACTGCTAAAGCCTTTTCGTTTTCTCTCTCAACTTCTAATCGTTGTAAAAAGCCAGCATACTTTTCTTTTATGTAATTAAAGAATAACGTTGCAATTCCCTGTCCTCTAAAAGCATCCTTAACATATATATCCTCAATCCAGATACATGGCTTACCAAATTCTGTCGAAAAGCTCTTTGCTATCATAGCATAACCCTTTATAATGCCGTCTTCTTCAAAAATATATCCCTCTAAAAATGGACTATCATTAACACAATTATCTATATCTTTTTCAAATATTTCTGACGAACCATTACTCAGAACCGCAGGAGAAGCATAAAACACCTCCATCATAGTTCTTACCTCTGGTCGGTCAGACTCTGTCATCATACGAATATTTATAGACATCGTTACTCACCTCTTTTACAAACATCTCTCAATGTTAATATTTTATCTTCAATTTCTCTAATTATTATTTTATATTCCTCATCCGATTTCCCTGTAGGATCCTCTAATCCCCAATTATCGTCAAACGGTCTCCCAATAAACGGACAACTCACATTACAACCCATAGAGATGGCAATATTTGGTTCAGGTATATCCGATACTAACTTTGAATACTGCTCTTTTTCCATATCAATTCCATATATTTCTTTCATAATTCGCACTGCATCCTGATTTATCTGTGGCTTTGTTTCTGTTCCTGCAGAATAACTCTCAAACACATCTGATGCAAAATGCTTACCTAATGCCTCCGCAATCTGACTTCTACACGAATTATGAACACATATAAACGCAACCTTCTTCAATCTTATATTTCCTCCTAGAAATTATTAGCCTTAATAAAATGGGCATCTTTCCTTTATACACTGCATATTTATCTGGCTATGAATACATTTAATTTCTCCATACTCCAATGTTACATCATAATATTTATTTACAAATTTAATTGCTTCTATAAATGACAAATATCCGTTTCGCTTACAGCATCTAGGTCCTCCAACTTCACCTATACTTGCTACCGCTTTAGATGTACATTCCATATTAGTGCCCCATGGTTCAGCTATCTTATCAGGATTTGCTTTTGCGATAATAGATAATGCAGCTCCAATTGATGTGACAGCACCACATACGCCCCACATACCGCACATTCCTGCTGGCATCTTCATTCCTCTACTCATAAGCTCTTCCAAGCTTTTTTCTAAATCAATATTTCCACCTGCATTATTAAATGCTGTAAGTAATGCACCACCATCTAATATATGATGCTCTGGACCATGCATTCTTACAAAGTCCATCTGTGATATTTTTCTAAAAATCTCAATAGGATTTTTACTCATTTCCTTTAAACATGCTTCTACAATTTTCATTGCTCTTTCTTCCATAATCATCCAGCCTTTCTAAGCATTTTCCAAATAATCTTTTATAAGCAACAACGTTTTATACTCTCTCTAATTCCATGCTTGCTTCCCTTCCTTTTCAAGCATAATCTTATTTTTTTCATGCTATATCATCCCATAATTACTTTATGTACTTATTAATAACCTCATCATCCCAAATATGAACCTCTATATATCTCTCTGGTCCATATTTACCATCAGCATTCCACTCCTGTGGATACCCATACTTCTCTATAATCCCTAATATCTCATCATACGTATATAGTTTCTTTCTATATTCTTTACCATCATTAATTCGATCACTAAATGTTGGATGCGAATCACCATATGTAAATGAAATTGTTTTCAAATCGAATTCTTCTATAGGTATCTTTATATATGCACTATTCTCATACCAAGTACTTAACCACGGACAATGTCCTATAACCATATAATGAGGCACTTGTCTACGAATTATTCCACCCTTTTTATTAAATTCTTCTCTAAGTATATTTTCATAATATGCCCTCATTTGCATATAATCTGAATTTCTTTTTGCACACTGAACATTTGGTTTATTCTCTTCAATATCCTTAAGTACTCTATTTGCCTCTTCTACAGACAAATCAGATAAGTTTCTAAATGGTCCTATATTTTTATCATAATAATGATATAAAAACATTACTTCTTCCCCTTAACAAAAAGCTACTACCAGTATATATAAAAATGCAAATTTAATCAATTATGATAAAATATATACTTATTTGTATAATTTTCTTAATGACTTAAATTTTTCTTTCCATTCATCACTTACTCTGAACGAATCACATATTTTCTGAATGCCTTTTCCTATAATATTGTACTTAAGCGGACATCCCTTTATATAATCAAACGTGGTTCTAGGCGCATATATTCCCAAGTATGAAATTAACCAAGCCTCAGCCATCTGAACATAATATTCATCATCGTCCTTAAATAACTTAATTATATCCTCTGCCTTAGACTCATCT
>JAFOCU010000180.1 GCA_017381055.1 Lachnospiraceae bacterium | reverse complement strand
CAATAACTTATATCAGAGCGTAACAGTAAATTTAACGCTGATTATCAGTTTCTTAAATAAAAGACGTCTCCACGTAATCATGATGTAAAAAGTTCTCATTTCTTTTTCAATTTATGGTTAACATTAATGCTTGTTTATCTCTTTTTTCAGTGTCTCCCCTTCCTAAAAATCGTGTTATACAATCTTTATTATGTTAACTATGCGGTATTGAAATGTTAACTTGCGTCGGTTCAAGTCGCTGATAATGCGTTATTTAATCAAATCTACTAGTGAGGGCGTTTTTTTCCATTTTGCTGAGATATGATGCAATGATGACGATTCGATTTGTGCTATTGCTTTCTCTGTCATCTTTGGAGTTATACCAATATATTTCATTGTTGTAGAAACACTTTTATGGCCAAGAAACTTACTTACGTTGAATACATTTATTCCGTCATCAATCATATGAGTCGCCATGCTGTGTCTGAACTGATGACTATGTATATGCTCAGGAAGTTCAGGATATTTCTTCCTTGCAATCGCTAGATATACATTAATCTGTTTATTTACACTTCGGGTTGAGCATTTCTCATTCTTACCTTTGCACTTTGAAAAGAACAGATAATCGTTTGGATTGGGTTTCTCCCCATGGACCTTTCGTATGTAGTACTTAAGTTGCTTGTTTAGTGGCTTTAACAAACTAAGCTTGCGAAACTTATTACCTTTACCTAAGACATTTATAGATGGTATTGGTTCGTTTAGAAATAAATCTGAGATCTTCAAGGATAAGATTTCGGATATTCTAGTCGCTGTTTGATATAACAATGTAAGCATTGTAGAATATTTCAGGCCACAATCCTTATCTGTGCCTATTGTTTTGATTAAATTCAGAATTGACTCTTTGCTTATTGGTCCAACAATGTTGTCACTAACAGTTACTTTGAATCTCGCCACATAACTTGCCTCCATATAGATTGCTCTATAATGTGGATCTCGAGCAACGAATTTCAAGAACGCTACAATTTGACTCATTCTTAGATTACATGTCTGCGGCGATAAGTTCTTTTCATATCTCAGCCAGCTCATATACTCGGTCAGATTATCATAGGTAAAGTATTCTAATCCGAAAGATGATGGCTTAACCTTTTTGACCTTTTCGGCATAATCTAAAAACATTGTCATAGATTGTTTATATCCTATAGAAGTATAGTCACTTCTCTTTTCGTATGAGTTTGCCATAAACTTCATGAATTCATTAGCAAACTTATATGCATTATCTCTTTTCTTCATTGTATGTCAGGTAAAAGTTCAGATATAAAGTCGCCTGTAGCCTCTTCAAGCAGATCTGCGAACTGAGGAACAAGGTGGAAATAGTATAAGGTAGCATCAGGAGTTCCATGACCCATACTCTTGGATAATGCTAGTAGTTTCATATCAAAGTCAAAGCCGTCATGCTTCCAGGATATAATATTCTGAACGGCATAATTATGTCTAAATGAGTATGTTACAACATTCTTCTCCGTAGTCTTCTTATTATACTTATACCAGCATCGATTAAAAGTGGTATGGAGATAGTATGACGACCTATAATTACCTTCATCATTGGGGAAGAAGACTGTTCTTCCAGGCATCTCTCTTGACATCAACTCATCGTATTGTCTAAGCATTGCTGACGTACTTTCATGTAAGGCTATGATGCGCTCATAATACCCTTTTGCTTTTCTTATGTATATGACTCCCCTTTCCAAATCTACATCTTTACAGTCAAGCCATCTGGCTTCATTTGGTCTCATGCCTGTGCTATAGATTAACCGGAATATTACAGGAGTTACCAAGCATTTTAGTTTTGATTGAAATCGCGGAAGAGGATTTGGACAGCTTGCTTTATATTCCATTTCATCTACAGCTCTAAAGAAATTTCTTACCTCTTCTATATTGAACAGAACAGGCTCATCGTACTTTTCTAAATCTCCATACATGGTGTATAAATATGGACCTTCTCCCCTCTTATTGAGGTATTTAAGAAACGCGTTAACGGCCATTATCCTTCCTGCATGAGATCTGTTCTTTTCTGTATCTCTTTTGGTACACCATGTATCTATCATTCTTTGTTCTAGATACTTCGTTTTCAGATATGTTCTGTCGCACCAGTTCAAGAAACAGCGTACAACATCATTTGCAGGTTTCTTATATTTAAATGATGCTCTATAATCCATATAGTCATCATACCATTCATCTCTTGTCTTAGTGATTTTCATGACTATAAAGTATATGAGTAATGGGGAACTCTTCTATGCTTATAGCACATTCTCTCAGCTTTTCTATATTAGAGGATAGATACTGAAGAGTCGTTTGAGGTGAGTCATGTCCTAGTACAGTCGATACAATAGATAGATCGCTTCCGGTGTTGATCAGAGCGTCTGCAAAACTATGTCTCAGAAGATGAGTGCCTTGTCTGGCATTCTGTCTGATACCTACCATCTTGTAGACTTTGTTTACAATATCTGGAATTCTACATTTTGCATAACATCCTCT
>JAFOCU010000179.1 GCA_017381055.1 Lachnospiraceae bacterium | reverse complement strand
AGGCAAGAGTATCTATTCTTTATCCTGCATCAAAGAAGGCTGTCAGACAAAAGGTAGGAATGCAACTTATAAAAATGTATATTTCATGTGCTATAACAGTGATGTTTTTGCTTATGTTTGCAGATATGTCAGTGTATTATTCAGTAGTGGTGTTAGCGACTATATATGTGATTATTGATGCAAACATACATAAGGCTTTAGATAAGTTAGAATTTCAACTGCTAAATGAAATGCTTTCTTTTATAGAAAATGTTAAATTTAAGTTCCAGTTTGATGGAATGATTGAAGAGGCACTACTGGATGCTATAAACGAAGGGAATTATCAAATATCTATTCATGGTCAACTTATTTATAATTATTTAAGAGAAAGTTATACAAAAGACAGATGTGATTATCAAGAAGTGTGTCCTAATCATTTTTTTCTAACATTCTATTCTCTTTGTGAATCAGTTATGAAGTATGGTGATAAAAAAACAAAGGAGGGATCGTTATTTATTAAAAATTTAAGCTACCTAAAGGAAGATATAAATATATATATTTTAAAGCAAAAGGCTGTAGAAAACACATTTATGGGTCTTACATGGATATGTATATTGCCTATATATTTTATGAAACCGATAGAGCTTTGGGCTATGTCAAATATGCCCGCATTAGAGTCATTTTATAAGGGGAGTAGAGGAAAAGTAATTGCTATTGCGATTGCATTTATTTCTTTGCTTATTTATAAGATTATTAATAGTTTAAAACACCCTAAAACTTTTGGAAATATGAAGAAAAGATGGGTGGTTTATTTGTCATGCAATAAATATGTAGAGGGCTTTGTAACATGGTATATGAATTGCTTTGTTAATGAGATGAAATCATTAGATAAGCTTCTTAGAACTATTGTGTTTCCGTATAATATTGTGGAATTCTGTGTAAAGAGAATAGTTACGGCCTTAGCTAGCTTAAGTATAGTTATAGTGGTCTCTGTAACCTTGGGCTTTGGATGGTTTAGCTTGATTATAGGTTTGATAATATTCTTTGTGGTTTATTATGGTCAAATCTTGGCAGTTCGTATGAAAAAGAATTTGCTGATGCTTGAAAGAGAGGATGAGATTATAAGATTTCAAGGAATAATACTTATGCTTATGCATGCAGATAAAATAACTGTAGAGCAAATTCTTTACCAACTAGAAAGGTTTGCATCAGCATTTAAAAAGCAGATAGAGGAGATGAGCGACAAATTATCATATAAGGGTAGTGCTGTCTTTAGAGAACAAAAGAATAAGTCGGATTTCTTGCCCTTTAATCGACTTATAGATGGTTTTTTGGCATGTGATGACATGTATATTTATAAGGCATTTGAAGATGTGGAAATGGATAGGCGATATTATATAGATAAGCATAAGCAGGAGAAATTGTTTTATATAGAGCAAAGAGGTGCTATAAGCAAGTTTTTATCGTTTATTCCCTTGTGTATTGTTATTATTGTTAATCTTATTGTACCTTTTGTGTTAGAAGGTATGAAACAGTTGAATTTTACAGATATAAATTTATAAGTATGAAAGGAGTAGGGCTTAAGCCTGTATAGAGATGGATAATAGTTTAAAAGGATTGATATTAGCTGCAGGAACAATTATTACATGTGTAGTGATTTCCTTAGGTTTTTTTATTGCAAGAGAGGCAAAAGATACAGCATCTAATGGAGCGAATCAGATAAATAAGCTTAATTCTGAATTTGTTGAGAGCGATAAGGTTATTTATGATGGTGCAACAGTGTCTGGTAGTGAGGTTATCAATGTTATCAAGAAGTTTAAAAATGAAAAGCTTGGTATTTTAGTGAAGACAAATAAAAGTAAGACTTATTATGGATATTCCTTTGATGAAAATGATGGAGATATAATTGGTCAGGTTAATAGCAAGAATGTTGATCCTACTGATTCTGACAGCGTTAATTATGTAAATCCATATGTAAACTTTGTAGGAAGGATTATTAGAGATAAGAACGAGGTGATTACTGGTATTGTATTTGAACAGTAGAGGTGTTAAATGGAAAATGCGTCAAAGGTATTGATAGTAGGATTTTATGCCTGGGTGTTTGCTATGTCTATAGCAGTCATTATTTTAATGTATGAGCAGGTTAATGAATTATATGAAAATGTAAAGGATCATGTGGTGGTGAAAAATGTACTGGAGGAGGATGTGATTGAGCGATAGTTTTTCTAAGGTTGTTGCTATATTGTTGTCTGTTGTTTTAATGTTTATAATTCCTATTTTTTATATGAGAGAGGAGGCTGATAGGCTTAAACAGACAAGAATTATAGAGGAGATAACCTTTTTTGTAGATGGTGTGAGAAACACAGGTATTTTAAGTAGAGAGGATTATTCAAGATTAGAAAATGTACTGTATCATCTTGGCGGAGGATATAGGATAGATATGTCACATTATTCTCATATGGTAGATGAGAGTGGTGAGGGAGTATTATATAATGAAGTGGCTAATTATGAACAACAGATTATGGAGTGCTTTCAAGGGGAGGAAGATTACTATTTAAAAAAATATGATTATCTTAAGGTAATTATAAAGGATAGTAATGACCAAATTGTAGCATGGTATGGAGGCAGTGTTAAGTATGAAGCTTACTGATCTTGCAATACTAGCACAGGCTTTTTTTATCAGTATTTTAGTGGTTGTTCATGTGAAGTCAGATGTTGTTCATAATAGAACTATTCATAGGGTAATGTATAATAATGTGATGGATACCCTTACAGAGGATAGTTTGGTGGCGGGATTTGTAGGGGTGGATGGTATGGGACAACCGAAGGTAAAGCTTGAAAAGATATCGGGATTATTTAGAATACAAACAGATATGTATGGTAAAGATACCAAGCATATTATTTGCTATGTAGATAATGATGGTGTATATTTTTGCACATCCTATGAAGGGTATGTGTGGAGTGATAAGTTTTACTATACTAATGGTGTAGAAACGCTTCATGAAGAGAAGGTTGTAGAAGTAGTGGAGTTAGTTAAGGATAGATATGGTATAGATTTATCATTATCTTATAATGATGGGGAAAGTTGGAGCAATACAATAGAGGAGTATACACTTTTTAGCATTTCATATGATAGAGCTCTAGAACTCTATTGTTTTAGTGGTGCGAAAATTCATAAGAAAGAAATTAATAATTAAATAAAGGAGTATACGATAAATGCCCTGCCGTATGGCAGGGCATTGTTTGTGATATATTATTACTCTT
>JAFOCU010000178.1 GCA_017381055.1 Lachnospiraceae bacterium | reverse complement strand
GTAGCACAATATCTTACAAAAGTCTCCACATAATCATATTTCTTATCTTTTGTAAGCCTCAATATTATTGTTTCATTTACAATTTCTTCATATAACGAATTATCGATTTCACCTAATTCATATAACTGTTTAGCAAGCAAATTTCGTCTAGACAATGTGTTTTCCATATTTTCTATTGGATCATATTTTGTCGGGCTATTTGGTATAGCACATAAAAAAATCATCTCAGAATTTGAAAGCTCCGTTATTGTTTTATTAAAATATCCCATAGATGCCGCTTCTATCCCATAATAACCATTTCCAAAATATATGTTATTTATGTAAAATTCTAGTATTTCATCTTTGGTATATGCTTTTTCCAACTCACTTGCAATAAACATCTCTTTTACTTTTCGTTCAAGAGAAACCTCGTGAGACAAAAATATATTTCTGGCAAGCTGCTGAGTAATAGTACTTCCACCCTGTGTAACCTCGCCATCATTTTTTATAAGAGCAACAAATGCACGAAGCACCGCCTTATAATCTACTCCTTTATGCTCATAAAATTTTCTATCTTCACTAGTTACAAATGTCCTCTTTACAATATAAGGTATCTCGTCAGACTCCAAATAAAAAGAATCTTTTTCTGCACTTAGATTAATAATATTTTCTCCCTTACTATCATACACAAGAGTTGTTAGACTACTTTTAAAAACATTCTCATCCGCCACTAACTGTGCCGCATATTTTTTATATTCAAGTGCCTTAGAACCATATTTAAATATGACAAAAAGGCACACTAAAAGTGTGCCTGCAATAACAAGTTTAATGCCAAACTTTATCTTTTTCTTAAGCAGATTTTTTTCTGCTGTATTTTTATCTTTTCCAGCGCTTTTATTTGCTCTGTTTTTTTTAGACTTACCCTTGTTTATTGCCATAAGGTGTCTCTCCTTTTATAGCTCACAGTTGTTAACTGTTCTTGGGAATGGAACAACGTCTCTGATATTTGACATACCTGTAAGGTACATTACGCATCTCTCAAAACCAAGTCCAAATCCTGCATGTCTTGTACTACCATACTTACGTAAATCAAGATAGAAATCATAATCCTCTGGCTTAAGACCTAACTCATTCATTCTATTAACTAACTTCTCGTAATCGTCCTCTCTCTGGCTACCACCAATGATTTCACCAATACCTGGAACGAGACAGTCCATAGCTGCAACAGTCTTATTATCATCGTTCATCTTCATATAGAATGCCTTGATATCCTTTGGATAATCTGTAACGAATACAGGACGTTTAAATACTTCCTCTGTAAGATATCTCTCATGCTCTGTCTGTAAATCACAGCCCCATGAAACCTTGTAGTCGAAGTTTGCATTATTCTTCTCTAAAATCTCAATTGCTTCTGTATAAGTAACATGTCCGAAATCCGAATTAAGAACTCCATTTAATCTCTCGATAAGTCCCTTATCGATAAAGCTGTTGAAGAAGTTCATCTCTTCTGGAGCATTCTCAAGTACAAACTTGATAATGTACTTAAGCATAGACTCAGCTAACATCATATCATCCTTTAAATCAGCAAATGCGATTTCTGGCTCGATCATCCAGAACTCTGCTGCATGTCTTGTTGTGTTAGAATTCTCTGCTCTAAATGTTGGTCCAAATGTGTAAATATTTCTAAATGCCATAGCATATGTCTCACCATTTAACTGACCAGATACTGTAAGGTTTGTTGGCTTATTGAAGAAATCCTTCGAGAAATCAACCTTTCCATCTCTGTCATTGGTACATTAGCAAGGTCCATAGTTGTAACCTGGAACATCTCTCCTGCACCCTCACAGTCACTTCCTGTAATAAGTGGTGTGTGTACATATACGAAATCTCTCTCCTGGAAAAACTTGTGGATTGCGTATGCAACCAGAGAACGCACGCGGAATACTGCCTCAAAAGTATTTGTTCTCGGTCTT
>JAFOCU010000005.1 GCA_017381055.1 Lachnospiraceae bacterium | reverse complement strand
TTCTTTGGCTCAATATAACCTAATGCCTTAAGTAACTCTGCTGATAATACAGCACCACCTGCAGCACCACGAACTGTGTTGTGTGATAAACCTACGAACTTGTAATCGTATACGCTATCTTCTCTTAATCTACCGATTGAGATACCCATACCGTTCTCGAAATCAACATCTTCGCTAACCTGTGGACGGTTATCTTCCTCAAGGTACTGAATGAACTGCTTTGGAGCGCTTGGAAGCTCAAGCTCCTGTGGAAGTCCCTTGAAATTAACTAACTTCTCGATAAGCTGTTCCTTTGTAGGCTTCTTGTCAAACTTAACAAATACAGCTGCTGTATGTCCGTTAAGAACTGGAACTCTGATACACTGTGTTGTGATAACTGGTGAAGCTGCCTTCTTAATAACGCCGTCTTCTACCTTACCCCAAAGTCTTAATGGCTCCTGCTCACTCTTCTCTTCCTCACCACCGATGAATGGGATGATATTTCCTACCATCTCTGGCCACTCTGCAAATGTCTTACCTGCACCTGAGATAGCCTGGTATGTTGTAGCTACAACTTCCTTTGGACCAAACTCTTTCCATGCTGTAAGTACTGGAGCGTAGCTCTGGATTGAACAGTTAGGCTTAACTGCTACGAATCCCTTCTTTGTACCAAGTCTTTCCTTCTGGTACTTGATAACCTCATAATGCTCTGGATTAATCTCTGGAACTACCATAGGAACGTCTGGTGTCCAACGATGTGCACTGTTATTAGAAACAACTGGTGTCTCTGTCTTAGCATATGCATCCTCGATAGCCTTAATCTCATCCTTAGACATATCAACTGCACTAAATACGAAATCTACTTCTGCTGCTACCTTCTCTACTTCGTTAACATTCATAACCACAAGCTTCTTAACTGCTTCTGGCATTGGTGTTGTCATCTTCCATCTATCGCCTACTGCTTCTTCATATGTCTTACCAGCTGAACGTGGGCTCGCTGCCACTGTCACTACCTCAAACCATGGGTGGTTCTCAAGTAATGCGATAAAACGCTGGCCTACCATACCTGTTGCACCTAAAATACCTACCTTTAATTTCTGACTCATATCTTCTCATCTCCTAAATTCATGTTCGTCTGTCGCGGACTTTTGTCCGTCGCATGTGTTATATATTATCACACATCCTAAAAAAAGCAAGCGTTTTTTTATAAAACTTTAAAAAAGTGTTTACACACCCCCTATTTTACTTTAATATTATCCTTGAAAATGCTTCCATAGTTCAACGGTAAAACAGGTCACTCGTAATGTCCAGTTGTCGGTTCGATTCCGATTGGAAGCTTAGATACAAACACAAAAAGAGGTAGCAAACTAAACTGCTACCTCTTTTATTTTACCTAAGTGTTCTGCCACTACTCTCTTAAAATTCTCTCTTACTATCTCTAATAAAGTATCTAAAGATTCTATTCTATTTCTAAGGGATATATATCCACCAGCCATTCGTGCATGACCACCGCCTGTTCCTATTCCCTCTAAGGCTTCTATAGCTATCTGTCCTGCATTACAGCCACTCTGTTTATCACTTCTTACTGATATCTTAATCCCTTCTGTTCTAACAGAATATACCACAGCCAGGTACACATCCTTAACTGCCACCATGAAGTCTGCTATCTCCGCGATTAACGCCTCAGGACAATCTTTTCCTGTATTGGCAAAGCTTACATAATCTTCAACTGTGATAGATGAAAACGCACTACCATAAGCTTGTAAATCTTCCAATTCCATGGCACCAGCCTCTAATATATTCATATATTTTTCATCAGACATAAAGAACATCTTTGAAAACATTTCTAAATCTAACTGACTAACACCTCTTGTAAGCTGCGCTGTATCTATCTTTATACCATAAAGAAGAGCTGTCGCCACCTCAACTGTCATAGGTATATTATTTTCAAAATAATATGATGCTATAATAGAGGCACAGGCACCCACTCCAGTTCTTATATCCGAAAATACGTAAGGATACCCCTGTACTACCTGATGATGGTCGATGCTAATAACCTTATCACATGCCAAATCATATACATTGCCACTATTCTTTTGAGCATCTATTAGAATAATCTGCGAATCCTCTGGCACAGCTACTATTCTATCGATATTCACTGCCTTTATATCGAATAACTCCATCATTTTTCTTGTGTTGTGTCTATCTATTTTGCCTTTATAGCATATGGTTGCTTCTATATTGTAGGTTTTAAGCAAGTTTTGTAATCCATATGCACTAGCTATTGCATCTGGATCTGGGAAGTCATGGGTCTGTATAAAAACCCTACTTGATGTAATATTTGAAATTATATCCTTCAAATTACTCATGCTTTTCTACCTTTTTCTTTCATTCTTCCTAGGAAGTAACATTATTCTACAACAAAAGGGCGCGCTTTGCACCCCCTTTTTAGTATATTTTTAACATTTTTCTAAACAGCTACTATTATACCACCATCATTTGCATATAATGTAGCCACACCTGCTGTATCTGCTATTGTTATATCCTTAAATTTGGCAAGCTTTAATATCTCATCTTTCACCCACTTAGCTCTCTCCAAACAATTCACATGAGATATAGCAAGCACCTTTTCTTCTATATTTTTTGTATTCTCTACAATATAATCAATCATTTTCTTCAATGCTCGTTCCATACCTCTAGCCTGTCCAAGCTGAATGATTAATCCTTCATCTGACGCACTCATAACCGGCTTTATATTAAGCACCGAAGCAACTATAGCCTTAAGATTAGAAAGACGACCATTCTTTCTAAGAGGCTCTAATGTCTCTATAACAAAGTATGTCTTCATCTCTAAAGAGTAAGCCTCTACCTTTTCTACTATCTCTTCAAAAGAAAGATTACTCTCCGCCAACTCATAAATCTTCTGCGCAATATTTCCCTCTCCGCAAGACGCCGAGCAAGAATCAAAAACATGTATCTTCTTAGGATCTCCTGGATTCTCTTCATAATACATTTTCATACCTGTCATAGCACTATTGTAGCTACCACTAAGATTTCCTGACAATGTCACTACAAACACACAATCATAATCACCCTCATAAGCCTCCATATATCTTTGTGGAGAAGAGCAAGCCGATCTAGCATAATCCTTAGCTGCTGCCACATGATCTATAAACTCTTTTTGATTAAAAGTCTCATCATCTACGTATTCTTTTCCTTCCAAAGACAAAGTCAACGGAACTATCTCCACCTTACCGTACACTTCATTAGCTTTGCTAATATCACAACAGCTATCTCCAATTATCTTATACTTCATATAATTAGCACCATCCTTTTTGAAGTTTTCTATATAATACGCGCTCTATTTTATATAGTTTTAATTACTACTTATGATAACACCGCTCCTTAACCCTTGTCAATATAGCTAGTAAAATCACACTTGTAATATTAGCCACAAAGCTTTAAAATATTGTTAAGAATATATTTAATTTAAATAAAATTTTACATTACTTTACGAAAGGACTTTATCATGGATTACATCGAAATAGAAGACTTAGAAATATACGCCAAGCATGGTGTTTTATCTGCCGAAAATCAATTAGGGCAGAAATTCTTAGTATCAGCAAAGCTTTATGCAGATACAGCCAAGGCAGGATTAACCGATTGCCTTGATTACTCTATCGACTACTCTATAGTATGTGCATACATTACTGAATATATGCAAGCTCATACATTCAAGCTTATAGAGGCAGCTGCCGAAAACATGGTCAACGACCTTCTCTTAAGCTTTCCTTTAATAAAGAAAATCGATTTAACAATCAAGAAACCATGGGCTCCTATCGGTCTTCCTCTTAAAACCGTGTCTGTAAACATTTCAAGAGGTTGGCATACTGCTTATATCGCTCTCGGTTCCAACTTAGGTGATAAAGAAAGCTACTTAAATGACGCCATCTCTGCTATCAACTCAGATAATATGTGTATGGTTGATAAGGTTTCTGATTTTATCATCACTAAACCATACGGAGATGTAGAGCAAGATAACTTCTTAAACGGAGCTATCAAAATCCAAACTCTTTATTCTCCAAATATGCTTCTTGAATTCTTACAGAAGCTAGAGCACGACGCAAAAAGAGTGCGCACTGTCCACTGGGGACCACGCACTCTAGATTTAGATATTATTTTCTATGATGATATGATAATCGATGAAGATAATTTAATTGTTCCTCATCCAGATATGACTAATCGTGATTTCGTATTAACACCACTTAATCAGATTGCACCACATCATATGCATCCTATTTTTATGAAGAGCGTAGGAGAACTACACGCTAGTCTTCTTTCGAGAAATTAACTTCCTGGACACTCGCTCCATTAGTTTTAGCTCTATACAAAGTAACATCTTCTACACTTACTCCTGTTATTTTATAGAAGTAAGTGTAGTTTTTTGTTATATGTATATTCATACAATCACCGTCTGCAACTACCACCTTATTGTCTCCACTTAAAGCCATTCTACATAGCTGATGAACATCTTCATTTTCTAACTGATAGTATATTACATTATTTTCTTCACTTACATTATAATTAATACATTTTCCATCATCCAAAACTACAGATTCATTGTTAGATAAATTAACCTTTGTTAACTGCATTCCATTAGTCAAATCTATGTAATACATAGCGCCATTTACAAATGTAGGCATATAATAATTACCTTCTGACGCTGTGATTATTCTATCATCATTTGTATCTAATCTCATAAGATTATGACTATTTCTAACTTCAGTAAAGTAAATGTCTGTTCCGTTAACACATATTGGGTCATAATCCTCATCACTTAAAGTTTCAAGGCCTGTACCATCGATTTTTATCTTCTTTAACTGCACCTTATCCTCATTTTTGTCTGTATATGACTGAAAATATATATCATTTCCCAACATACGCATACTCAAAACCACACCATTGTATATCTGTTCTGCCTTCTCTTCTCCTATCTCTAATCTAAAGATTCCATATGGCTGACCTCTAAGGACCACATCTGCACTAGTTTCGTTACTTCTAACATAATATATATAATCATTAATAACCTGTATATGAGATACACTATCTGGATGTAGCTTCTCTATCTTAGTGCCATCATCCTTCATTCTATACAAGGAATTTGCATCTGCTTTATTAGCAAAATACACATACCCCTTATATTCGCAGAAATATCCACCATTATAAAGGTTTCCTGTGGTGTTAGCCACATCTCCCTTTTCGTTATATCTAAGCTTATTTCCTAACGCATTATACACTATCAGGCCTACAAATAAACTTAGCACTACACAAGTAATTATTATACCTATTATTTTCTTTTTATTATCTCTCATGTTCCCTATGTCTCCATTATTGCCTTTGTCATCTTTAGCGCTCTATAATTTTCTTTAACATCATGAACTCTCACTATAGAACAACCCTTCATAATACCCAAAACTGTTGTAGCAAGTGTACCTTCTAATCTGTCCTCCACTGGCAAATCTAGTGTCAAACCTATCATCGACTTTCTAGAAGTTCCTAAAAGCACCGGGCATCCCAGCTTTCCTAACTTTTCAAGATTATTCATAAGTTTTAAATTATCCTCAAGTGTTTTTCCAAAACCAATACCTGGATCCAATATAATATTTTCCTTTAAAACTCCAGCTGAAAGACCTAAATTAATAGACCCCTTCAAGTCACTTATAACATCCTCTATCAAATCATTATATGGTCTAAGTTTATTATCTCTATTATGCATAATACAACATGGCACATTATACTTAGCCACAATCTTTGCCATCTCATCATCGCCTTTAAAACCCCATATATCATTTACCATATGAGCACCAGCCTTGATGGCGCATTCCGCCACATAAGCCTTATAAGTATCAACAGATATAGCCACCGAAAAGTTTTCACATATTTTTTCGATAAATGGCGCTATCCTCTCTACCTCTTCTTCAGGCTTAACTGGCACATATCCAGGTCTAGTAGATTCACCACCTATATCGATAATACTAGCTCCATCTTCTATCATCTGCTCTACACGTTTTAGAGCCTTATCTATCTCATTCCATTTTCCTCCATCAGAAAACGAATCAGGAGTCACATTTAGAATTCCCATTATATATGCATTTTTTTCAAAATCAAATTCCTTACTACCTATTAACATCTTCCATTCTCCTTACAACTTCCCTAAAATCACCTAGATACGACAATGAACCAAAGGCCAATATTCCTTTAGGTTCAGTTAATCCCTTTAATCTATCAACAGCTATATTATAAGCCTCTTCTATGGTAGTTGCCCACTGAACATTTTCATTATATTCCTCTATAGCTTCCTTTAGCTTACTAGCCTCTAATGCCCTTGGATTATGCGGTGTCACCGTAACTATGTACTCAGCTCTACCCGCCATAGTTTTTATAACCTCTGTATAATCCTTATCCCCAAGAACTCCCATAACATATACAAATTTTATGTTCTCATACTCTATATCTAAAGTTTCTCTAAGTCTTGCGGCTGCATCAGGATTATGAGCTCCATCTATAATTATAAGAGGATTATCGCTTATTTTTTCAAATCTTCCAGGCCATTTTGCTTTAAGCAATCCTGTTTCTATATGTTCTTCAGTAATATTATACCCACTCTGACCTATAACTTCCATAACCTTTATAGCCACACCTGCATTATAGCTTTGCCATCTACCACTTAAGCCCACATCCAAGTCAGTTTCATCTGCAATATATATCGGCGCATTATGTTTTTTTGC
>JAFOCU010000177.1 GCA_017381055.1 Lachnospiraceae bacterium | reverse complement strand
GTTAATCATTTATTCTATAAAACATGGCAAATCATGTTCTTCTAACGTTATAGCAATTTCCGTTATATCATATATCTCATTCTCGATAAAATATGAGAAAATAATATCTCTCTTATCACAAGGCGACAATGCATAGCCAGCTCTAGCTAACAAATCCTTTGTTTCATCTAGATTAAGCATTGCCCCTACACATAAACGAAGTGCTGTTCCTTTATCTGGATGATAATCCGAATTATTTTTTATCTTAGAAAACTGTCTCTTATCTACGACTGCCTTTTTATATACGTCCACATTTTTTAGATTCTTCTCTGAGATAAGATATAACAAATACTCAGAAAATGTATCCGACATATGCTTTATTCTCTCTTGAATAACTGAGTCCTTCTCCTCCACAAACTCATCATATTCATCCATAGACATATCCAAGCACGAGCTTTTACACGAAGAATGTGTTATCTCTAAGCTACGCATTTCCTTCGCGATTGATTTTTCTTCCAAGCCTCTAGGCTTCTTTACATTTCTTGCCACCCATTGGCGATCCATCTCATATACGCTGCTTAACGCTTCCTGCTTATAGTCCGAATTAAAATGCTCATCACCATATTCTTCTAATCTCTTTTCACATACATAATGATGATCTATGTACGCCTCCAAATCAGGATATACGTTTAATCCCAACTTTGTAGCAGCAGTATCAAACACAACTAGATAAACTAACATCTCATGTTTCATAAGAAATGCATTTATCTCATCTAATGCGATTCTCATCCCCTCTTCCTTCGGATATCCAAAGCTTCCTGTAGATATCAAAGGAAACGCTATACTTTCACATTTATTCTCATAGGCTAACTGCAAGCTCTTGCTATAGCAGCCGCGAAGCAATTCTTCCTCTCCAAATGTTCCATCTATATAACATGGACTCACTGCATGTATAATATACTTTGCTGGAAGTTTAAATCCAGGCGTAATAGCCACATCGCCTTCTTTCATCCAGCCTATCTTTTTTCTTTCAGCAAGTAGTTCTTCCTCGCCAGCTGCGTGGTAGACAGCTGTATCTACGCCGCTAGAATACTGCGGTGCTTCATTTGCTGTATTTACGATGACATCTACTTGCATTTTTGTAATATCATTTCTAACTATTTTAAATGGCATACTATTCCCCCAATTACAATCCACTAATATCTACATCTACTATCATCGCACTATCTAATGTTTTTTCTTTCAAAAGATAGCTCATATATATTGGTAAATAAATAACATTATCTTCCTTCTCCACATTACCTATAGAGAATACATATGCTTTTTCCATATGATAATCAGAAATACTCATAAAATTATCAAGCGCTTTATGTGACTTATAGTTTTTCCCTGACTTTACTTCAATAGGAACAACCTTCCCACTCATCTCTATAACAAAATCTAGTTCCCCTAGATTCTTCTTTTTACAAAAATATGGTGTAAATCCATTTGATGTCAATTGCTGCGCCATCACATTTTCAAAGTGCGCTCCATTATTTACTTCACTATTCTTATTAATCAATTCAACCTTTGTCTCAGCTGGATACGCACTTGTGAGAAGACCAATATCATTTGAAAACAATCTAAATACATTACTAGATTTACTTGTGAGAAGTGGAATAACCGGTGTATCTGCATTGTAAACTGGTAATACTACACCCGCATCCTTAAGCCACAAAAAGCTATTCTCATACCTATTAAACTTAAGTTCTTTATCAAGCATAGTAAATACAAACTTCTTATTTTGTTTATTAAGCTCAGCAGGAACTATATCATAAATAGATTTCAATTTAAGCTTTTTATCCTCTACCTCATATTGGGTAAAATCTGCCTTATACAAGGTAGTTATATCACGTTGCACCTTGTCAACTTGTCTAATATCTTTTGTGGAAATATATGTCTTTACCGCATCCGGCATTCCACCAACTATCAAATACACAAAGAATAAGGATAATAATTTTTCATGAATAAACTCATCTATCGGCTCTAATGCTTCATACTTTTCTTTTAACATATTTAAAGTAACTTTTGAAATATCATTTGCAATCATAAACTCTTCAAAATCCATAGGATACATTTGAAGAACAGAAAGATATCCCACCGGTGCAGATGCAATGCCTTTTATTTCCACTCCCAATAGCGAACCACTCAACACATACTTAAAGCTTCCTTCATCCACTAGAAATTTAATTTTAGTAACTATTTCTGGACACTTTTGAACCTCATCAAAAAACACTATAGTTTCGTGTTCTTTACAATCCTCAGGCATAATCATTCTAAGTTTGATAAGAAACTCTTCTGCACTCATTTGAGCATTTAAATATGTCACCATATCAGGCTGATCAATAAAATTAATCTCAAACTTTGCATATTTGCTTTTTTCAATCTCATCTCTTATAAGCCAAGTTTTTCCTATTTGTCTAGCACCAGTAACCAAAAGTGCTTTACTAGAATTATCTATCCATTCCTTAATTGTTTGCGAATGCTTTCTATACATATGTTTCCACCTCCTTATTTTATATAATATATTATTATGCCCCGTTTTTCAATATATATTTGCAATATTTTGCCCCGTTTTTTATATAATTTATTTTGTCTTTTGCCCCGTTTTTCGACCTATTTTTTATATATTTTGCCCCGTTTTTCTTAATGTACAGAATAAAGCGGACAAGTCCGCATCACCTCCCTAAATCCCTCTATCTAGAGGGACTTGCTCCGCTTTGCGCGAAACGCATGTCACGAAGTGACAATTTACCATATGCGTTTCTGCGCATCCTCGCGGAGCGTTTTTTGTCGTATAGGATAGTTCTTTCGAGAACTTTCCTATACAACAAAAAACTTGTCTATACCACATGGTATAAACAAGTTTCAACTCATTCCCTACACCCTAAACATCACATTCACCCTCATCTTATTACCATCCGCATCTTCCTCTATCCTAGCGGTTATCTCACCCTCCATGAGATTCATCAGCTTCTTACAAATATACAATCCCAAGCCACTTCCATTTTCCTTTTCCACATTGGTTCCTCTGAAGAAGCTATCAAATATATGTGGTAGTTCTCTTTTGTCCAATGTGCAGCCTGTATTGATTATAGATATTTGATATACATCCTCATCTCTATTAGCTACAACCTCTATACTCTTGCCATCGCCATACTTTATAGCATTTTCTATGATGTTCTGAATTACCTCTATAGTTCTGTCTCTATCCCCTTGTAGCAAACAGTTTGAGTGGCATTTCACACCAAACCCAATATTGTTAAGGGACATTTTCTCTTGATAATATTCTTCCACTTCCTTTAGGACATCCTTGACATAGAATTCGTCCTTTGCAACTTTAAATGTTATGAAATCATCATTTGACGCTCTTACTATCTGAGATATAAAGCCTTCTATTTCATCGGCCTTTACACTTATATTCTCTATTATCTCTGCCTTCTTAGCCTCATCCTTATAGAGATTCTTGCTTAACGCCTTAGAATATAGCTTGATGGCACTTAATGGTGTTTTTATATCGTGAGACAATGATAATAATAATAGCTTCTTTTCTTTTTGTAATTCTAGCTCACGCTTCTTATTTTCTTCTATGTTTTCCCTTAATAAATCCATGCCCCACAAGAACTTACCAAAATATTTTCCTTT
>JAFOCU010000176.1 GCA_017381055.1 Lachnospiraceae bacterium | reverse complement strand
GTTTCATTAAACCTTCGCACAATGCTTTGGCATTTCCTCTATAACAGTGCGACGCTCCACGCCATAATTCTTCTTAATATTTAATAAATCCTTCTTAATAACCTTCTTCATAGAAGCTGGATTGTTTAAGATATCCTCATACTCTGCAATACGATTTACAATATCCTCATAATCCTTCTGAAGAGCTAATATTTCAAGACCTATTAACTTATATAAACGAAGCTCTAAAATAGCCTGTGCCTGCTTTTCTGTAAAGCATAACTGGCTAGCATATATTTCAGACTCTTTGTTCTTAAACTTAATCTTTGAAGTATCTCCCTTTGTAAGACATGCCTTAGCATCCTTCAAGCTCTGAGAACCTCTAAGGATTTCAATAATTAAATCAATGATATTGCAAGCCTTTATAAGACCTTCCTTGATTTCCTTCTGGTCTAACTCTTTATTTAAAAGGGATGTATACTTTCTTGTAGCAAGCTCATACTGGAACTTAATATTATGCTCTATTATAGCCTTAAGACCTAATGTCTCTGGTCTTCCATCAACTACCGCAAGCATATTTACACCAAATGTATCCTCAAGCTTTGTTTTCTTATAGAGCATATTTTTAAGATTCTCTATATCAGCACCCTTCTTAAGCTCTAAAACAATTCTGATACCTTCCTTTGAAGACTGATTTGAGATATCCACTATATCCGATGTCTTCTTAGTCTCTACAAGCTCTGCCACATCTGATATAAATTTACCGATACCAGCACCTATCATTGTATATGGAATCTCAGAGATAACTAACTTATCTTTTTCACTTCTACCCTTACCTTCTTCAAATTCCACTTTTCCTCTAAGCTTAATCTTACCATTTCCTGTTTCATAAATTGATAAAAGCTCACTCTTATTAACTACTAAACCACCTGTTGGGAAGTCTGGTCCTGGCATATAGTTCATAAGTTCTTCTGTTGTAATATCCTCATTGTCCATGTATGCAGTTACTGCATCCACTACTTCTGAAAGGTTATGTGTAGGAATATTTGTAGTCATACCTACTGCGATACCTTCTGCACCATTTATAAGAATATTTGGAACTCTTACTGGTAATACAACTGGTTCCTTCTCTGTCTCATCGAAGTTTGGCACAAAATCTACTACATTCTTATCCAAGTCTGCAAGATACACTTCCTGTGTAAACTTCATAAGCTTAGCCTCTGTGTATCGCATAGCAGCTGCTCCATCGCCTTCGATAGAACCAAAGTTACCATGACCATCTACAAGAGCCATTCCCTTCTTAAAATCCTGCTCTAATACTACCAACGCCTCATATATTGAGCTATCTCCATGAGGGTGATACTTACCCATTGTATCACCTACGATACGGGCAGATTTTCTATGTGGTTTATCGTGATTAAGTCCAAGCTCGTCCATAGCAAAGAGAACTCTTCTCTGAACAGGCTTCAAACCATCTCGTATATCTGGCAATGCTCTGGCACAGATTACACTCATGGCATAGTCAATATAGGACTTCTGCATCACGTCAGAATATTCTGTTTTTAAAATTTGTTCAGCCATAAAAATCTCCTTTATTCTCAAGAATTAACATTTCTCCAATCTGGTCACGAGTGTTAGCAAATATTTTACATTTTCTCGCGCTGTTGCGAGTGGTCTGCCCCTTTGGGCCAGCTTCCTCGCAACTATCTCGTGACTATTAAGCGTCTATTTCTGCGTCATGTGCATGCTCGTGAATAAACTGTCTTCTTGGTGCTACATCATTACCCATAAGCATCTCTGTAACCTCCGAAGCCATTCTTGCATCCTCTATCTCAACCTGCTTTAAAATTCTTGTCTCTGGATTAAGTGTTGTCTCCCACAACTGATCCGCATCCATTTCTCCAAGACCTTTATATCTTTGTAATGTAAACGATGAACCCTGATGTGTCTTTCTATACTTTTCAAGAGCCTTATCATCATAGAGATATTCTCCCTCACCCTTCTTTGGTACAACCTTGTACAATGGTGGTGTCGCAAGATAAATGTGTCCTTCATTTATAAGGTCTGGCATAAATCTATAGAAGAATGTAAGTAAAAGTGTCGAAATATGAGCACCATCTACATCGGCATCAGTCATGATAATAATCTTATTATATCTAAGCTTTGTAATATCAAAGTCATTGCCATAGCCTTCTGAGAATCCACAACCAAATGAATTAATCATTGTCTTTATCTCTGCGTTAGCAAGAACCTTATCCATAGTAGCCTTCTCTACGTTAAGAATCTTACCTCTGATAGGAAGTATCGCCTGTGTTCTTCTGTCTCTAGCAGTCTTTGCTGAACCACCCGCAGAATCACCCTCTACGATAAACACTTCACACTCTTCCATCTTTCTGCTCTCGCAGTTAGCTAACTTTCCATTACTATCTATTGAAAACTTAGGCTTTGTAAGAAGATTTGTCTTTGCCTTCTCCTCCGCCTTTCGTATCTTAGCCGACTTCTCTGCACATGCTATAACTGTCTTTAATGTCTCAAGATTCTTATCAAAGAAAAATACTAATTCTTCACCAGATACCTCACCTGTCACCTTTCCAGCATCAGGATTATCAAGCTTAGTCTTTGTCTGACCCTCGAATCTTGGTTCTGGATGTTTAACAGCGATGACTGCTGTCATACCATTTCTTACATCCGTACCTGTAAAGTTAGCATCCTTTTCCTTAAGAATACCTATCTCTTTGGCATACTGATTAATAACTGTTGTATATTTTGTCTTAAAGCCTGTAATATGTGTTCCACCCTCCTGAGTGTAGATATTATTACAGAAACCTAATATATTCTCCTGAAATTCATCTACAAACTGGAATGCAGCTTCAATCTCAATGCTATCCTGACTACGCTTGAAGTAAATAACATCATGAAGCTGTTCCTTGCCTTCATTTAACGCCCTAACATACGACTTAATACCGTCTGGCTCGTAGAATTCTACTTTCTCCTCCTCGCCAAATCTTCTATTTTCAAATGTTATCTTAAGCTCTGGATTAAGATATGCAGTCTCATGAAGACGACTCTTAATAGCCTCTGCCTTAAAATATGTCTTTTCAAATATTTCCTTATCTGGAAGGAATGTTACACTAGTACCTGTATCATTTTTTCTACATGTACCTGTTTCCTTTAAATCGTACATAATACGACCTTGCTCATATCTTTGATTGTAAACCTTTCCGTCTGTTCGTACATTTACTTCCAACCATTCTGATAAAGCATTAACTACAGATGCACCTACACCATGAAGACCACCGGAAATCTTATAGCCGCCATCACCAAACTTACCACCGGCATGAAGCACTGTAAATACTACTTCTACCGCTGGTCTACCTGTTTTCTCATTAATTCCTACTGGGATACCTCGACCATTATCCTTGATAGTCGCTGTACCGTCCTTCTCCAAGATAACTGTTATCTCGCTACAATGTCCTGCTAAATGCTCATCTACTGAGTTATCAACTATCTCGTATATAAGATGGTTAAGTCCCTTTGTAGATACACTTCCTATGTACATACCTGGACGTTTTCTTACCGCCTCAAGTCCCTCTAAAACCGAAATACTATTGGCATCATATTTCTTTTCAACTGTTGTATCTAGGCTTTTTCCTGCCATTTTGCACACTCCATTTCTCTATGTATTAATTGACATACTTCTTTTCAAATATATTTTACGAACTACAGACTTCGCTTAAAATGTTTTCTAAGTAAATCTGGCTCTGCCTCTATATGAGCATAATCATTGACCCTCTCAACGATGAAGTTACCAGTCTCCTCATCATAATTTATCTCTGTTATGCTACAATTCTCCAAATCTTTTCCTATACAAAGTTTCTTCGCAAATGGCGCTTCTAAAACACCCGCTACCACACT
>JAFOCU010000175.1 GCA_017381055.1 Lachnospiraceae bacterium | reverse complement strand
ATCAGCTCTCAGTTATATTATAGATAGATTTGTAAGTGGGGTGGGAGCGGTGATTTCTATGTCTGTTGGAGATGAGGGGAATAAGCAGCTACATGCTTCAGGGCAGGTGGTTTCGGAGATGGCATCGCCATCGGCTGGCTCAATAGAGAATGTTGTGGCTGATGGTAGTGACATTTATAACACCATAGAGGTCCGAGTGGACGAGAGGCAACAAGGTCTTGTGATAAATATATGGGGAGGAAAGCCGGGTCTTATATCGGTTGGTGTGGTTTCGCCTACTGGAGAGGTTATAGAGAGGGTTGAACCCCGCATTGGCAAGTCTGAGATTTACGATCTGATATTTGATGGAACTACTGTAACTATAGAGTATGATTTGGTAGAGGGTGATACTGGTGATGAACTTATAATTATAAGGCTTGAAACTCCAACCGCAGGAATATGGTCTATACGAGTATATGGTGATAATCAGTCCTATAATGTATACTTGCCCATTAGTCAGTTTATATATGAGAATACTTATATCCTAGAGCCTGATCCGAATATAACCATTGTAGATCCAGCATTAGCTAATGGAGCTCTAACTACGAGTTTATATAATCCAGTGAATGGGGCGCTGTATATTAATAATGGACGAGGTTTTGCTAGAAATGGTGCTATTAAGCCAAATATAGCTACAGCATTGTCTAGTGGTATCACAGCGGGAGCTGCGTGCCAGTTTCTAAATTGGGGAATTGTGGAGGGGAAAGATGCTGAGCTTAGAGCTACAGATATTAAGAGTTATTTGATAAGAGGCGCTATTCGTGATAATGCTATTCCTTATCCTGATAGGCAGTGGGGATACGGGAAAATGGATGTGTATAACAGTTTTGAGGTTATAAGGGGGTAGATGTATTGTATATAAGTGGATTGATAATAATATAAGATAAATTTGTAAAGAATATTTGAAAATATAAATATAGGTTAATTGACATAGAGATAACTTAGTGATAATATAATTATAGAAAAGGTACTACCGATAGACGGCTAGTCCCAAAATAATTAGTTGTAAAAATAACCGCTCATCTTAGGCTGTAGGGCGGTTATTTTTGTGTCTTGCTATTCTTGCCAAACGAATAGCCAAGACTGAAACAAGTTAAACATAAACTGATAACAGCAATTAAGCTTTCGATGGTCAACATATGCAAAGCCTCCATTTGTAAGATTTCTGCTACGCAGATGTCTATGTAAACGAAGGTCACAGTCCTTCGGAGAAGAACTAACCGCCTACCGTTATGGTAGTACCTGTATATATTATAACGAATATTTGTTCGAGAGTCAACTATGTTATGATATATAGGATTTAGTCAATTGCTATAATGGAATTAATGAGGTATAATTTTGTTAGAAAAGAGAGTAGCTTCATTTTGTAGAAAGGATTATATATATTATGGCAAGCAAATTTTATGCAGTAAGAGTGGGAAGAACACCAGGTATTTATAATAGTTGGGATGATTGTAAGGCGCAGATAGATGGATTTTCTGGAGCTACTTATAAGAGTTTTAAGACTGCAGCAGAGGCGGCAGAATTTATGGGCTGGGGCGAGAGTGCTAAACAAGTAAGCCTTGAGATGGAAAGTAATACGGTGCAAAAAAGTTCGAATAATAGCTCGAAAAACATAGAAGATATTGATTTGGAAAATGTGGCATACGTGGATGGTAGCTTTAATGTGGCTACAGGTGAGTTCTCCTATGGAGTAGTAATGTTCCATAATGGTGAGGAGATTACATTTAATAAAAGCTTTTCTGATCCTGAATTAGCTAGTATGAGAAACGTGGCTGGCGAGATTAAAGGAGCAGAGGCAGCTATGGAATATGCCTATAAAAATGGCATGAAAACCTTGACTATTTATCATGATTATGAAGGAATATCAAAGTGGCCACTAAAGCAGTGGGCAGCTAATAAAGAAGGAACGAAGGCTTATCAAGAATTTTATAATAATATTAAGGAATATGTAGATATTAAGTTTGTAAAGGTTAAAGGACATTCAGGAGATAAATATAATGACTTGGCAGACAAGCTTGCTAAGGAAGCACTTGGGATAGTGTAGTTATGGGAGGCAAGTATGGACGAGGTAAAGGAAAGTATTATAACGGATAAAGATTTGAAGGATACGTTATCAAATGACAGATTATTGCGTCAGGAGAAGGTGTCGGTTGCCATTTCTATAGGCGAGGAGCTTATTAAAAATGGTGGTGAAGTAGCTCGTGTTGAGGATACATTGGAAAGACTTCTTGCATATTATGAGTTTGGACGACCTAATGTATTTGTTGTGTCAAATGGCATATTTTTAACTGTTGATGAGGGTACAGAGAACACCATAACATGTGTTAGGACTATTCCTAATTGGAGTATTAATCTTGAAAAAATATCTCATTTTAATGCATTGTCTAGACAAATTTGCCAAGGTAAATGCACGGTGGAAGAGGCAAAGGAACGTATAGAAGAGATAAAGAATCTTAAGCAGAATTCGGATTTGTCAGTGATTTTAGCTACAGCTTTTGGTTCTGCAGCATTTTGTTATATATTTGGTGGACGAGCATATGAAATGCTAATTGGTTTTATTGTAGGCTTGGTATTGAAAAGTTTTTTGTGTTTATCAGGAAAACAGGGTATGTCTAAGTTTGTGTCTAGCTTGATGGGAAGTGTTATTGTAAGTATTATTACAGTTCTTTGCTATCAGTTAATGCCAGTGCTGCTTATTGACAAGATTATTAT
>JAFOCU010000174.1 GCA_017381055.1 Lachnospiraceae bacterium | reverse complement strand
TTACCTTGTGATATGGATACATTAGGAGCTATTGGTGGTGGCATTGCAGAAGAACTTTTTGGTTTAAAAGATATAGAGTATGGTGTTATTCTTAAAGAATATTTAACTGATTTTTTATTAGGAGAAGTTATTTGGAAGGAGTAATTATGGATAAACTAGAAAAAATTAAAAAAGAGTATTGTTTTTATCAAAAAGTATGTAGAGTTTTATATAAAAATCCAGAAAGAAATAAAAAACTAATAGAAATTGTTAATAAATATATGGATATTTGTGAAGAAGATTATAATTATTATTTAAGAATTAGAAGGAGTGAGTTATTAAAATGAAAATAGAAATTTTACACGAGCAAATGGTTGCTGCAATGAAAGTAAAGAATAAGATTAGAAAAGCTGCTTTATCATCTGCTATTGATGCAATAAATAAAGCAACTATTACTGCAACAGGAAGAGTGCCAATCACAGAAGAATTAGTAGATACAGTTTTACTTAAAGAAGTAAAAACTCTTAAAGAAATGATTGATACTTGTCCTGCAGATAGAAAAGATTTATTAAATGAGTACGAGCAAAGACTCGAAACAATCAAAGAATTTGCTCCACAGCTCATTACAGATAAGTCTGGTATTGAAAATTTAGTAAAGTCTCTTGGGATTGAATTAACAAAAGCAAATAGAGGGGCTATTATGAAAGAACTCAAAGGTAAAGTTGATATGAAGCTTGCTAATGAAGTATTAGGAGGGTTATTGGTTTAATGTTAAGAAGACAAAGAAATAATGGAGAAGATATTATGTCATTAGGTAATGCAAATGTGTTTGTAGACCCTGAAAGAAGAACAATCTTTTTTCATGATGCAGTAAATCCAAATACAATGGCTTTAATTTGTTCTGCTATGCAAAGTTTTATTACAATAGATAACGAATTAGAAGATACACAAAAAGAATATGAAAGACAACCTATTCATTTGTATATTAACTCGCCAGGTGGTTCATTATATGATATGTGGGCATTAGTTGATATTATGCTTATGAGTCAAACACCTATTTATACTTATTGTACAGGTTATGCAATGAGTGCAGCTTTTGTTATCTTTGTGTGCGGCGACCGCAGATTTATTACGCCTCATGTGACTTTAATGTGTCATCAGTTGAGCTCTGCACAGGATGGAACTTATCTCGATTTAGCACAGGGTCTTGATGAATTAACTTGGGCGCAAGCAAATGCGGAACAGCTTATTTGTGATTTTACAGATATACCTGTTGAAACTATGAAGAAGATTAGAACAGAAAAGTTAGATTATTATATTCATGCGAAAGAAGCATTAGAATTAAATGTAGCAGACTGTTTAATTGGAGAAGAGCGTATTCAATTTACGACTGAACAAGTAATTGACGAAAAGAAAGAAGAAGTTAAAGAGACTATAGAAGAAAATAAACCTAGTAAAAATAATAAAGAAAAAAAGAAAAAGAAAGGTTTTTTTGAAAAATTAAAAAAATAATGATATAATATATGTAATAAAAATAAAGCAAAAGAAAGAAAGAGGATTTAGCAACTATGGGTAGATATGATGAAGACTACGGAACAGGAAATCAGATGAACAGAACAAGAGACCTTGTATTGTCGATTAATGAGTTCTGTTTCGTACAGAATAAGACAGATGGTACTATTAGAGCGCAGGTTGGTCCTACGACAGTTACTATTTCAGGTCAGGAAAGTCTTGTAACTTTCAATTCAAAATCAAAACAGTTCATTGAAACAAATGATATTGAAAGAGCAAAGCAGTTATTTATTTCAGCTCCAGAAGGCTGGTATGTAGTACTTAAGAATCCAGCGCCAGACAATAAGCATCCAGAGGGTGGCAAAAGCTCAATTAGCCCATTCCTTACTGTAGGTAAGAAGATTAATATTGCTGGTCCTACATCATTTGCACTCTATCCGGGACAGATGGCGAAGGTTGTAAGAGGTCATAGACTTCGTTCAAATCAGTATTTGTTAGCAAGAGTATATGATGCAGAAGCAGCATCTGCGGGAATGGCTGAAGCTACTATTGTAGATGCAGAAGGAAAAGAAGTTAAGCAGAAGACAGAGAAATATTTCGTAGGTCAGTTGCTTGTTATCAAGGGTACAGAAATTTCATTCTATATGCCACCAACAGGTATTGAAGTAATTCCAGTAGGTGGAAATGGCGATGAATATGTGCGTGACGCTGTTACTCTTGAAAGATTAGAATACGCTATCCTTAAAGATGAAGATGGAGAAAAGAGATATGTACATGGTCCAGCGGTGGTATTCCCTAAGCCAACTGAGACTTTCGTTTCAGCTCCAAAGGGTGGCTCTATCTTCAGAGCATTAGAGTTATCACCAATTAGCGGTATCTATATTAAGGTTATCGCAGCTTATAAGGATGAGAATGGTAAAGACCATCCTATCGGTGAAGAGTTATTCATCACAGGTAAAGACCAGATGATTTATTACCCAAGACCAGAACACGCTATGATTCAGTATGATGGAAAGTATATGCATCACGCTATTGCTATTCCAGAAGGCGAAGGTAGATATATTCTTAACCGTTTAACAGGTGAGATTAAGACTATCAAAGGTCCACAGATGTATCTTCCAGACCCAAGAACAGAAGTGGTAGTTAAGAGAAAGCTTACTCGTAAAGAGTGTGAGTTAATCTACCCAGGCAATATGGAAGTTATTGCTTATAATTCTGAATTAACAGAGCAGGCTACAGAAAAAGCTGCTCGTAGAGGAATGGTAAATGCTACAACAGATGCAATTAATAACGCATATTGCACAGCAAATCAGGAATCTGCACTTGCTATTTTCGAAGCAAATGCAAATATTAGCCGTGGAGTATCTTATACAAAGCCTAGAACTATCACTCTTGATACAAAGTATGATGGTGTTGTTGCAGTAAATGTATGGACAGGATATGCAATCAATGTTGTATCAAAGAGAGGCGAAAGAGAAGTTATCGTAGGTCCACAGACTCGTTTACTTGATTATGATGAAACTCTTGAAGCTATATCATTATCAACAGGTAAGCCAAAGACAACAGA
>JAFOCU010000018.1 GCA_017381055.1 Lachnospiraceae bacterium | reverse complement strand
TTGTATCATCTTCCAATTCTTTTCCACACTTCTTACATTTTGGTTCAAAGATATACACAAGCTTGCTATCACACATTGTGCATATCCTTTTACCTTTTGGCAATATTTTGTCACACATAGGACATGTAGACGGACACAAAACATCCAAAAATTTTTCATTAATATTTTTAAGAACCACTGTTATTTCTTTTAAGTATTTATTCTTCCTCAAACTACCTCCCTTGGTTCTCTCCATATTTCACATTTCAAACTTGTTTATTTTGCTTGCTTATCCAACATATTTTTCCAACTTGACTATTTTACACAAGCAACTTTCTAGCCTCGCATATTAGACATTTCTCTCAACCTATCAAAGAGTCCTGAATAACGCTTATGTTCATTAATATTCTCTATCATCTCCAAGGTTGCTTCCTTAGTTCCAACAATGGTAACGCATTTCTTTGCTCTAGTTACTGCTGTATAAAGAAGATTTCTATTCATCAGCATTCTTGGCCCTGTAAGAAGCGGTAATACCACCGCTGGATATTCACTTCCCTGAGACTTATGAATAGTAACTGCATAAGCAAGCTCTAATTCATCTAATTGTTTAAAGCTATAGGTTACCCACTTTCCATCATCAAATTCTACCTCTAGAGTCTCCATGTATGTATTAATATTTTTTATAAGACCTGTATCTCCGTTAAAGATACCCACACCTCGTTCTGTAACAAAACCATGTTTACCTCTCATCTCCCATTCCATCTGATAATTATTCTTTATCTGCATAACCTTATCTCCCTGTCTAAAGATTCCAGTAGCAGTTTCCTTTTCTTTCTTATTATCAGCGCTAGGATTAAGACTTTGTTGTAGTACAACATTCAGATTTTCCACACCCAAAACTCCCTTTCTCATAGGAGTCAATACCTGTACATCCATCACATCTGCATTTACATACTTTGGAAGCTTTTCCTTAACCAATGTTACCATTGCGCCAATTACTTGTGCCGCTTCACTTCTTCCCACAAACAAAAAGTCCTTACTATTATTATCAAGACTTACCTGCTCACCTCTGTTAATCTTATGAGCATTTACAACGATATCACTTTGATTTTCTTGACGGAAAATTTTTGTAAGCATAACCACATTAAACATATTTGCTGCGATTATATCCTTAAGTACATTTCCTGGTCCAACTGATGGCAACTGATTGACATCTCCCACAAGGATAAGCCTTGTTCCTACACACACCGCCTTAAGAAGAGCATGCATCAAAAACATATCTACCATAGACATTTCATCAATGATTACCACATCTGCTTCCAACGGATTTTGTTCGTTTCGTTCAAATCGCATAGCTGTTGAATTATCATCTGGCACTCCATTTAACTCAAGCATACGATGAATTGTCTGCGCCGCTGTGCCTGTAGCCTCTGTCATTCTCTTTGCCGCTCTACCTGTTGGAGCCGCTAACATTATCTCCATACCCTCAGCTTCGAACATTCTGATAATCGTATTAATAGTTGTTGTTTTACCTGTTCCCGGGCCACCTGTTATAATCATAAGTCCACTGTTCATAGCGGTAATAACAGCCTGTCTTTGAAGCTCATCTAACTCAATTCCCGTTTTCTCTTCAATACTCGCTAACTTCTTAACTATTTTTTCAGTTGGTATATTATCTCTAATATCTAGATCACATAACATAGACGCAATATTAAGTTCTGTATAATAATAATTAGACGCATATACCATCTTTACTTCTACGTCATCTATGCACTTATCCTTGATAATTACCCTTTTCTCTATCTGCATATCCATAAGGTACTTATCCATATCAATATCTTGGAGCACCAGCATATCCGATGTGGCATTTTTTAATTCCTGCACTGGTATACAAGCGTGACCATTTGCTCCCGCCACAGATAGCAAATACTGTATAGCACTCTTAATTCTAAAATCCGAATCTCTGCTTATTCCAGCTTTCTCAGCGATTTCATCCGCTATCTTAAAACCCACACCCGATATATCGTCTGCTAACTTATATGGATTTTCCTTAATAATTCTATACATTTCCTGACCGTACTTTGTATATATCTTCACTGCAAGATTCATAGAAATTCCGTACTGAGACAAGAACATCATAGCCTTTCTCATGTCTTTCTTTTCTTCAAGCTGACTAGCTATCTCCACAGCCATTCTCTTACTTATACCTTTTACCTCAGATAATCTTTCAGGCTCTTCTTCTATTATTCTAAATGTATCATCCTTAAATCTTCTAACTATTCTATCCGCTAATGCTGGACCTACTCCCTTAATAGCTCCTGAACCCAGATACCTAACTACTGCCTGTTCATCCTCTGGCACCTTTATCTCATACTTCTCTACTACCAGCTGCTCACCGTAAGAAGGATGGGTTGTAAAATGACCTTCAAGAACTACATATTCACCTTCATTTATATATTGAAAGGTTCCAACGCAAGTCATATCCTCACCATCAAAGGATACAGATAAAACTGTATATCCATTATCTGTATTTCTATATACTATTTTCTCAACATATCCTTCGATAATATCCATGTCGTTCCTCCGTTATATAATAGTAAATTTTCTATTAATTAATAAATTTGGACAAGGCAAACACGCCTTGTCCCTATCATTTACATTCAAAACATTCTTTTGTTTATGACTCTTCATCTTTCACTGCTGTACCTGACGCTGCAACTGCAGAACTACTTGTACTAGCTGTGTCCAAGCCATAATTACGTTTCATCTGCTCATATAGCATCTGAGCTATTCCTAAGCCCTTGCCATTATTACTCTCTGTGGAACTCTTGGCATATTCCTGTGTAAGCATATCTCCAAAATAATCCATATATGAAGATGTGCTGCTACTCTCCTCATCGCTTTCAGGAACCATTCGTTCAAGAGACTTAAATACCTGTTCTGTAAAATAAGCTTCAAATTCTTTACAGACCTTCATAAGTTCATCATCTGTACTCTTAGA
>JAFOCU010000173.1 GCA_017381055.1 Lachnospiraceae bacterium | reverse complement strand
ATAAGTCTTTTTAGCAATAACACAGATTTTGCTTGCATATTTTACTATGAAACTATCTGCAAGTACACATCCTCTATATAACTTCTTAACAAAAATAGAAATCATACCATACAATATAGCTGCACTCACAGCAGCAGCAACACATACAACAAACTGCAAAAGCTTTATATCATCGTCACTGCCATAAGTAATAAAATCAAAATACTCCACAAATAATTGTATCAAGAAAAGTAATGCTGCTCCAGCAACTAATATAATTAGCTCTGATTTTATTTTTTCCCCTCTTCCTCGGTTTTCATTTTCATTAACTTTCTTCTTAAGCTTAATTATCTCAAGTATCCAAAGTAAAACAAAACCAACTACATATGCTATATATCTCACAATCGCTTTCAAAATAAAAGCCTCTACGTCACTATCCACTTTTTCTTTTTCTTTTATTACAGTCGCTTCCAAATCTTGATAATAATAATTCACTGAATGATTTGTCGCACAGACTCTTATAGTCAACTCTGGTGCAACCTGTCTTAAGAAACTCATATCTTGCTCGTCTAAATAATCATATAGAGACACTGCTTTCCAGCCGTATTTATCACATTTATACATTTCTGTTGCACGCAATATACGTGCTTCCGTAGGTGTATCAAGAATTGTTGTTATAGCATCATCATGATTATCCTCAAAATTATTATTTTCTATGACAGTTCCTGACACACTATCATATACATGCTCATCATCTGCCAATGCTATTTCAAAAAGCCTATAACCATATGGTCTACATATGTTTTCATAGTACGCATGTATACCGTCAACTCCATATTCCTCATATCTACTCAATACTGATTCTAAATACCAGAGCAATTCTTCATTCAGTTTATAGTATTTATCCTCTCCATTACCATAATACTCATAATCGATTTCTTCTTTTAATTTTTCTGCATTTGCATATTTATTTGCTAAATTAGTTGCTTCCCAAACCATAACACCTGTTAGGGCAACAATTAAAAGTAAAAAAGGCAATTTTAAAAATTTTCCAAATAACTTCTTAATCATACTACTTATTTACCTCCTCTATTTTGTAACCTAATCCCCATACTACTTTTATATACCTTGGTTCCTTTGGGTTAATCTCAATCTTTTCACGAATATGTCTGATGTGTACCATTACTGTATTCTCAACGCCATATCCATCTTCGTTCCAGATTTTCTCATATATTTCCTCTGCTGAATATATTTTTCCTGGACTACGCATAAGTAGTTCTAAAATCTTGAACTCAGTGGCTGTCAGTTTAATATTTTCACCGTCTACCAACAGCCTCTTTTCGCCCAAATATAACTCCAAACCACCTATTCGTAATACATCCTTTTCTTCTTCAGAGTTACTTTTACCAAAAGCTCCAAAGCGCATATATCGACGAAGCCCCGACTTCACTCTGGCCACGAGTTCCATTGGATTGTAAGGTTTTGCTATATAGTCATCAGCTCCCACACTCAGACCTAAAACCTTATCTGTATTTTCTGTTTTCGCAGACAATACTATAATAGGTATATTCTTTGTCTCACGAATTCTCATAATAGCTGATAAACCGTCCATATTAGGCATCATAACATCTATAAGCATAAGATGAATGTCATTTGACATAACTGTATCCAAAGCCATTAATCCATCATACGCTTTATATATATTATACCCCTCCCGTTCTAATAAAGCTGCTATGGCTCCTACTATTTCCTTGTCATCATCAACTACTAACACATTTGTCTTAAATTCTGCACTCATTTCTCTTCCACCTTGGTAAAAAATCACCCAACATCTTATTGGGTGATTTTAATATACACTATATATCTTAAAAAAATATTGATAAAATTCTTAAGAATTTCTTAAATTTTTATCCTTCACACAAATCTCTTACAACTTCAGATGCCATAAGAAGACCTGCCACTGAAGGCGAAAATGCTATACTTCCCGGTACGTCACCCTTATATACTGGTTTCTCCTTTGAGTATACCACCTTGAGCTTTTTAATTCCACGATTTTTAAGCTCTCTTCGCATAACCTTTGCTAGCGGACACATCTCTGTCTTATAGATATCTGCAATCTCAAACATTTCTGGATGAACCTTATTGCCTGCTCCCATAGCTGAAATAACTGGTACTTCTGCTTCCTTAGCCTGTACAATTATCTGCAACTTTGCTGTAACTGTATCTACCGCATCAACTATATAATCATACTGAGCGAAATCAAACTCATGAGCATTGTCCGGTAAAAAGAAGCATTTTCTTGCATCTACCTGTATGTCAGGATTAATATCAACCATTCTCTCCTTTAAGACATCTACCTTATCTCTTCCAACTGTTGAATGCAGAGCAATAATCTGTCTATTTATATTAGATTCCGATACCGTATCCTTATCAACAATAGTTATACTGCCTACTCCGGTTCTAGCAAGTGCTTCAGCTACATAGCCTCCTACACCGCCTACACCGAAGATAAGAACCTTTGAATTATTTAATTTGCTTATAGCTTCCTCTCCCACTAGGAGAGAGGTGCGCTCAAACTGTTCTTTCATATATCTAACCTTTCTAAATAGAATCTCGCCTGCGAGATTCTCCGCCTGCGGCGGGTTGCTTCAGCAACATCCACATCTCCGCCGCAGTGCGATCCTTAGCGGAGCGTACTTGCTTTATAGACAAATTCGTAGAATTTTCTATGAAGCAAGAACTACTTTTTTGAAAGACTTCTTACCTTTCTTAAGAAGAACGCCTTCCTTTAACTGAGCCTCTGTAAGCACTGCCTTTACATCAGTAACCTTCTCACCATCAGCAGTTACACCGCCCTGCTCAATAGCTCTTCTACCTTCACCACGGCTAGCAACCATCTCAGCCTTTACAAGAGCTGAAATCACATCCAAACCACCATCTACAAGGTCAGCAGCTGAAATTTCCACTGTTGGTGCATTATCACCATTACCGCCTCCGAAAAGTGAACGAGCCTGCTCCTGTGCCTTAACAGCATCTTCCTCACCGTGAACAAGCTTTGTAAGCTCGTATGCAAGAATTTCCTTAGCCTGATTAAGCTGGCTACCTTCCCAGCTATCCATAGCTTCAATCTGATCCATAGGAAGGAATGTAAGCATTCTGATACACTTAAGTACATCAGCATCTGCCACATTTCTCCAGTACTGGTAGAACTCGTATGGTGTAGTCTTTTCTCTATCAAGCCATACAGCACCTGACTGTGTCTTACCCATCTTCTTACCTTCTGAGTTAAGAAGAAGTGTAATAGTCATAGCGTGAGCATCCTTACCAAGCTTTCTTCTGATAAGCTCTGTACCACCAAGCATATTGCTCCACTGATCATCTCCACCAAACTGCATGTTACAACCGTACTTCTGGAATAACATATAGAAATCGTAGCTCTGCATAATCATGTAGTTGAACTCAAGGAAGCTTAAGCCCTTCTCCATTCTCTGCTTGTAGCACTCAGCTGAAAGCATTCTATTTACTGAAAAATGAGGGCCAACCTCTCTTAATACATCAATGTAATTTAAGTTCATAATCCAATCAGCATTATTTACTAATATAGCCTTATCCTCAGAGAAATCGATAAATCTGCTCATCTGCTTCTTGAAGCACTCTACGTTGTAATTAATTGTCTCTGTTGTCATCATCTGACGCATATCACTTCTACCAGATGGGTCACCAATCTGTGCTGTACCACCACCGATAAGTACAACTGGCTTATTTCCAGCCATCTGAAGTCTCTTCATAAGACAAAGAGCCATAAAGTGACCTACATGTAAGCTATCTGCAGTTGGGTCAAAGCCAATATAAAATGTAGCCTTACCCTCATTTACCATCTTTCTAATTTCTTCTTCATTTGTTACCTGTGCAATTAAACCTCTTGCAACTAATTCTTCGTAGATTCCCATTTTTCTTCTTCCTTTCTATTTCTATATTCTCAAGGACGGGTTATGTTTTCGTTAATAATACGGATTGCTTCGTGCTTCGCACTCTCACAATCCTACATACATTCGCAATCCGACCTATCGGTCTTCTTGCTCATGTATGTTGACTTATCAAATAACAAAATAAGTTTGCAAGCTAGCTCGCAACTTATTTAGTTGCTTGATAAGTCTTATTCACTCAAAAAAAGCTCGTCCTTATCAAAAGGACGAGCCAATAACCCGTGTTACCACCTTAATTCACATAATACTCACGCATCATGCCTTAGCAAGTACTGAACCTATTAATACGTTCAAGACTTTGACACTGTAACGGTTGCCTTCCGTCGTAGCCTACTAACTATTACCT
>JAFOCU010000172.1 GCA_017381055.1 Lachnospiraceae bacterium | reverse complement strand
TGGATTGTACTTTGCAAGCTCCTCATTAATAGCCTTAATATCCTCAACTGGATCTCTACCTTCAACACTAGCTGCATCTACCATATGGATAATAACCTTTGTTCTCTCAATATGCTTTAAGAACTCATGTCCAAGACCGATACCTTCACTAGCTCCTTCAATAAGACCAGGAATATCAGCGATAACAAAGCCCTTGCTTCCATCCATATCTACTACACCAAGATTTGGTGCAAGTGTTGTAAAGTGATAATTAGCAATCTTTGGCTTAGCATTTGTTACTCTTGATAATAATGTAGACTTACCTACGTTAGGGAAACCTACAAGACCTACGTCAGCGATAACCTTAAGCTCTAAGCGTACAAAAAGCTCCTTGCTAGGCTTACCAGGCTGAGCGTACTTAGGAACCTGCATTGTAGCTGTAGCATAGTGTGAATTACCTTTACCACCTCTACCACCTGTAAGGATAGTCATACGCTTATTATCACCAGACATATCTGCGATAACCTTACCTGTTTCGTCATCTTTAATGATAGTTCCTTCTGGAACCTTAATAACTAAATCTTCACCGTTCTTACCGTGCATATTCTTCTTGCCACCCTCTTCACCACTCTGAGCAACATACTTTCTAATATGACGGAAATCTGTAAGTGTATTTAAGCCTAAATCTACTTCAAAGATAATATCTCCTCCCTTACCGCCGTCACCGCCGTCAGGACCACCTGCAGCCACGAAAAGCTCTCTTCTAAAGCTTACATGACCGTCTCCGCCTTTACCAGACTTTATAAAAATTTTAGCGCTATCTGCAAATGCCATAATTTTCCTCCTTAACTGAGAAATCAAATATATACAAGTTAAATTTTGTCTCATATTTAAGCACTTTTAAGCATATGAAACCATTGTTATTTTATACTAAAATAAGGATTATGTCTAGCATACAACCATATCTTTATCCATTTTTCTACAAAAAATTTTCGCATAATTCACTACATTATCTTTTGTTAAATATATCTTATTTTCTTCTTTAGGATTAAAATAATCTTCAAACACAAGATAATACTTTGGCAAGGCCTCGATATTATACCACTTATAATTATCTGTCCATCCACCTATACTTACAGTAAACAAATCCTGCATCCTATAATCTATTCCTTCTATCATAAGACGTTCACCACTACATTCAGTAAAAAACCATACTTTTTTCATATTCAAACATTCATTTTTATTGATATATTTAATGTATCGAAAATCGTTATCTAACTTAAATCCATCGTCATCTTTTGTAAAACTACGGAGCTCAACCATATCCCCTCTAAGTAATCCATAATATAGTTTCCCATTATATATTAACGAATACATATATACTCCTTTCTGACTCAATCGGTAACTTCTTTTTATCTTATGAAATTATATCATAAGATTTTACCTTTACAATATTTGAGAAAAAAAGTCACAGCTACCTAAGTAACTGCGACTTGATTATCATGTATATTATTCAGCTGTTGGGTAAATAGAAACCTGCTTCTTATCTCTACCCTTTCTCTCGAAACGAACAACACCATCTACTAATGCAAATAATGTATCATCTCCACCTCTGCCTACGTTAACACCAGGATGGAT
>JAFOCU010000017.1 GCA_017381055.1 Lachnospiraceae bacterium | reverse complement strand
TAAAAGCGATATGCCAATCAAAATTATAATCGGACCCAGAGGTTGTGGAAAAACCTATAGTGTCCTTGACTATATGCAAGAGCAATCGACAGAGAAATCTAAATTTATTTATATGAGACGTGACGGAACAGAGATAGACAGCTGTTCATCAGAATATGGAAATCCATATAAGAAATTGAACACAGACAAAGGTTATAACATTCACCCATTTCAAATTTCAAAGTTCAATGGATTTGGAATAGCAAGAGATGATGACATGAATGTAATCGGATACGGAGTTGCCTTATCAACTTTTGCGTCAATGCGTTCACAGGACTTCTCAGATGTCGACAGAATTTTCTTTGAAGAGTTTATACCAGAAAAGCATAAACGTAAAATCAAAGGTGAGGGACAGGCACTTCTCAACTTATATGAGACAGTAAACCGTAACAGAGAATTAGATGGTGAAGCACCTGTTGAAATGATAATGTGTGCTAACGGTATTGATTTAGCAAATCCTATTCTATTAGAATTAGGTGCTACTTCCTTAATCGGAAAAATGTTAATGAACGGTCAACGTAGGTTAACAGTTCCAGAAAAGAGTCTATACATTGAAATTATACCACGAACAGCTGTATCTGATTTAAAAGAAGATACAGTACTATACCGATTAGCAAGTAAGGAATTTGCTATTGATGCACTTGATACTAAGTTCAGAGGAGCTGACTTAGATTTTGTTAAAAAGAATGTAAACCTACGTTCATATAAAACAGAATTTAGCTTTGGAGACTACGTATTCTTTAGTAATAAAGAACATTATTACGTAGCAATGTCAAAAGTTCCTTGCAAGATACAAATACCTGAAAGAGAATTAGGCAGGCTACAAGCTCTATTCTCACCTAGATACAGATTATTGCGAGCGAAAGGTAGCATTTACTTTGATGACTATGTTACCTTAGCTATGTTTGATAGACTCCTCAACTATGAGGTATTAGTTTAGGTTAAAACGTGGTGGACTAAGGGGCTAGGTCAACTCTCAGAAGGAGATGCCCCAGTGCTGACCACACCAAAACCACGTTTTACAATATGTCAGACGTCTGACCAAAGCCTGAGGATTTATCCGTTGATGGTGGCGGTCGGCGACTGATATAATTGAAAGGAGATTTAAGATGAATGATGATATTAATAATAACGCTGGAAATAATGATGTTAATACTGACAACAATCAATCTAACACTGACAGTAACTCTACTAATGGAGAGGGAATAGATACACAGGCATTTGCGGATATTATATCCGAAAAAGATAAAGAGCTTGAACAGATGAGACAGGAGATAGCAGAGCTTAAAAAGAGTAATGCTAATTTAATTGTCAAGGTCAATGCAGCTGTTAATCCACCAGAACAGAAGAAATCATTTGAAGAAAACTTATTAAACATGGTAGGTGCTAAACCTAGAAAGGAGTAGTTATGGCTTTTGAGACAACACAAATCTATGAGCTTGTCAATGAAATCGTTGCTGAGACAATGGGTTCAACTGACATAGACGTGTGCGATACTAATTCGCTTGTTGCTCTTGGTAATTCTGTATTATCTTCTTCAAGTAATACAGAAGCTTTTCTTAACACTTTAGTACAGAGGATTGGTAAGACAATCATTTCTTATCGTCCTTATACTTCACAGTTATCTTTGCTGGAAGTAGGTGATATGGAGTGGGGTCAGATAATGCAGAAAATTAAGGTAGATATGCCTACTGCTGAAGCAGACCCTACATACGACTTAGTTGATGGCGAGTCTATCGATATGTACAAGGTACATAAGCCAAAGGCACATCAAAAATTATTTGTAAAGAGAACACCTGTTGATTACAGTATTACTACTCAGAGAAAAGCTCTTAAAGAAGCTTTTACATCAGCAGAAGCTATGGGTAATTTCCAGACAGCTGTTTATGGTGAGGTTAGAAATGCTATTGAATTAGGTCAGGAAGATTTAGGACGTCTAACAATGGGTAACTTCATTGCTAACGTTGACCAGACAAAGCAGAGAATTAAGCTTACATCAATCTATAATGGAAAGTTTGGAACTTCTATTCCAGACGGACTTGATGGATTGATGGACGAGAAGTTTGACAGATGGGTAATAGCTACCATCAAGAATATTGCATTTAAGATGCAAACTATGTCAACACTTTACAACAAAGATGAGTTCCAGCGACACACTCCACTCGATATGCAGAGATTTGTATATCTTGTAGATTTTATGACTGCATTGGAAACAAACGTTAATTATGCAGCTTTCAATGACCAGTATGTACAGTTAGCTTCAGGTGTGGCTGTACCTTATTGGCAGAGTGCTCAGGACGCCGATAAGATTATGGTAACAAATGAAGCTGAGGAACAGTTCCTTTGCTCAAATGTTGTAGCTTTCATTCACGATAGAGATGCCCTTGGCACATATCGTAAGGAAGAGGAAGCTCTTACAACACCTGTTAACTCTAAGGGTAGATACTACAATACCGATTGGCATGTAGATAATCTATATTTCAATGATATGTCTGAAAATGGCATATACTTCACATTAGATTAATAGTGTTTGGTCAGACGTCTGACCTTTTAGTTCCTCAGTCCGACGTCTGACCGAAAGTGAGGTAAGTATGGAAATATTATTATTCAATCTTAGTAAGAGAAAAAATTCTACTAAACGTCCT
>JAFOCU010000171.1 GCA_017381055.1 Lachnospiraceae bacterium | reverse complement strand
GAAGTTATCACCAGCTCCTGTAGTTAGTTTTGGATTAGGCTCATATGGACCTAAAGTATGATAAATAGTATTATTACATACAGCAAAAGCTTCTTTTACAGGATGCACAACTAAGCAGTAGATATCTAGTTTATTAGCAATAAGCTTTACAAGTATATTTAAAGATTGCTTTTCAGAAGTAGAAGAGAGGTTAAGTATTTCACCAATTTCGTAAGCCTCTTTTTCATTAAGTCCTAAAATAACATTAAATTTACTAGAAAATTTCTTTATAACAGAAAGTGCGTCTAGTATATCATCACGCAGTCTATTTTCTGGGTCAGCTAAATCAAAGAATATATATTTATCAGAAGTTTTATTTAATGATGGGAGAACTTCATTTATTAAGCCATTCCAAATTTCAGTCATATAAGGTAGCATAGTCCAATTTTCTAGACCGAGATTTAAATGAGATTAAGAAGAGCTATGGTCGAGTTAATATGTATGTAAAATGTGAAGGTGCAGATATTAAGCCATACATTGAGAGCTTTAATCTTGATGTTATAAATGAGACACCAGACGGTTATCAGCTTAAGGTAACTGGCGAGGAGCAGGCAGGTAAGTTCTTAGCAAAGCTTGTAGAAGATAAGGTTACAGTTATTAAGTTTGAGCTTCGTGAGCCATCCTTACATGAAATTTTTGTTGAAAAGGTAGGCGATGTACATGAAGAGTAAATTTACAGGTGTAATGAATGTATTTAAATTTTCATATATACAGATTCTAAAATCTAAAGCCTTTATTATTTCGACAGCGATATTTGTTGCTATAGGATTATTGGCATTGCCTATAATGACAGCTATATCTAGAGCTGGCGAGGATGATGTTAAAACAGATAAGGCAGAATATATAGGAACAGTTTATGTATGTGATAAAGCATTAGATGGAAAATTGGCAGAAAGTTTAGTTGACATAATTAAAGAGAATCCAGCATATAGCGAGAAAAACTTTGTTCTTGTAGAAGAAAATGATTACGAAAAGACATTTGACGGCGTAAAAGCGTCAAAAAATGGAGATGTGTTGGTTGACATAAAATTCGACAATGAGCCTAGTAGCTTGGATTACGGCTTTTCTTATGTAGTGTTTTTCGGTGAGGAAATAGAAGAGCTTGAGGATGCCAGCAATGAGTTTTCAATGTATATTGATAATATTCACAAAGAAGCGCTAGGTAAAATTTTTACATCTACAGAAGAGGGTGCCAACCTTGTATCTTATAATTATATAAGTGAAATTGTAATGATAGATGGTGCAGGCAATGTAGTAGAGGATGAAGAAGGCCTTGATATGGCTCAGTATTGGATAACTTATGTTTTCTTATTTTTAGCTTTAATAGGAATTACATTTTTAGGTCAAAAAGTATCAGATCAGATTGTTACAGAGAAGTCATCAAAGGTTATCGAGTATATTATGACTTCAATTAAACCTATGGCACTTGTTATGGGAAAAGTAATGGCAAGTATTGCTAATATATTTACGATGTTAGGATTAACTATTGTTGCGTTTATAGGTTCAATATTTATAAATGGAGCGTTATTTAAAAATCCTGATGGAAGTATGTATGTTCCTGGCTTTGTAAAGACTATTGCAAATAAGCAGTTATTGGAAGGTCTTAGTCTTGTAAATATAGTTTCTTCAGTACTTGTATTTATTTTAGGCTTTGTAGTATATGGATTGATTGCAGGTGTTTCGGGAGCTATGGTTTCTAAGATAGAGGAAATGGCGGAAGGAATGAAGATGTTCTCTTTTGCTATGATTATAGGCGCATATGTGGTAATTGCATATATGTCTGTAGCATCTACTGGAAATGACTTGGGTGTATTTACTAATTTTGTGTATTTATTTCCACTATGTTCACCATTTATCGTACCAGCCTCTCTCTTCTTAGGAAAGATGACTGTAGGAATGGGATTTTTATCCGTAGGTATTTTATTGGTGACAATGATAGTGATGCTATATTTTGTATCAGGAATATATGAATATCTTATTTACTATAGTGGTGAGCCATTAAAGTTTAAAGAACTTATAAGATTATTTAGAAAAAAAGGGGGTGCTAAGTAATGGAAAAGAAGGGATTATTTACAGGTTGGAAGGATGTCTTTTCCTTTACAGCAACTCAGGAGCTTAAAGGCGGAAAATATAAGCTAAGTACTATTCTTATAGGTATCATAATAGCTTTAATAGCTGGTGCTATAAGTGTTATTATGGCATTTGCACAGCTTGATGATGATGATAAGGTAGAGGTTGAGAATGATTTCTTAAATAAGGTTACAAAAGTATATCTTGTAGATCATGAAATTATTAAGGATGAAATGATGAGCACTCTTGTAACTACAGCATTATCCTTAGAGGGAGCGGCCCCTAATGCTATTGAAGTTCAGGTTATCCCAAGAGATAAGGTAACAGAGAACGTAGCCAATGAGAAAGCAATAGTAGTGGAATTAGTTAATAACGTAGAGAATGATAAAAATCAAATTTCTTTTAGTGCAATTATTCCAAGCAATGATGGGGATAGAAAGGATGTAGCGAAAGAATATCTTGAATATGTAGTGTCTTATATTGATATATATGGAGCTACTATCGCAGGAGTGGAAGTTGAGGATATGCCATACTTTATGGCTCCATTCACTACACAGGCCACATCAGTTAATGATGAAGCAAAAAATTTTGTTGTATATTTTGTAGGTATGTTTGGACCTATGCTTGTGGCAACATTGTTATTTACAATGATTATTTTATATGGACAAAATATTACAAAGGTTGTTTGTGCAGAAAAGTCTTCAAAGCTTATGGAAATGATACTCACTTCTGTACGACCATATGCGCTAATAACTGGAAAAATATTGGCTAGCGTTTCTTTAGCTATAGGTCAGGTGACTATTTGGATTTTATGTGGTGTAGGTGGATATATAGCTGGAGATATGGTAGCTGGCATAATTAATCCAAATTATGTTAACTATATTGATGGTGTTTTAGACTTAATTGCATTAAATAATGGAAATAGTGCTTTTACATGGTATTCATTTGTTTTATCATTTATATTTATTGCCTTAGGATTTTTATTATACTCTGTATTTGCCGGTTTTATGGCTTCTACAGTTAGCAAGATTGAAGATTTGTCAAATGTTATGCAGATATATCAGCTTCCTGTTATGGTTGGATGGTTTTCGGCATATCTTGTTCCGTTGATGGAGAATAAGGTTCTGAACACTATTATTCATATATTCCCGCTTAGCTCGCCATTTATTGTTCCTGGTAACATATTAGTTGGAAAATGTGGAATAATAGAAGGTGTGATATCGCTTGTGGTTCTTGTAGCTACAACTATAGGATGTATACTTTTAACTGGTAAGGTGTATAAGAATAAGTTATTTAATAGAAAATAGTAATAAAAGTTTCTATATAAAATTTGAATAATTGTAGAGTCGTAAGTTTATGGATGACAATTATGGAGAAGAGCATGGATAAAAAGAAGGCTATAAGTAAAGAAAAGGTTTTTAAGGTAGGAAAAAGAATATTGATAGGTATTGGGGTATTGATTATGGCTGGAATAGTTGCTGTAGCAGGAATTAATATTTTTGTTATAGCAACTACCAGTGGTAGGATATTAAGTATTGACGAAGCGGCTAAGGAAGAAAAGGTAGATTGTATAATTGTATTAGGAGCAGCAGTTAGGCCGGACGGAAGTCCAAGCTCTATGCTAAGAGATAGACTAGAAAAAGCTGTAGAATTATATGAAGCAGGTGTTTCTGATACTATAATCGTTAGCGGCGATCACAGAGAAGCAAATTATGATGAAGTCAATACTATGAAAAGCTTTCTTATGGATGCAGGAATTCCGTCAGAGGATATTTTTATGGATCATGGTGGACTGTCTACATATGATACAATGTATAGAGCAGCAAATGTATTTGGTGCTAAGAAGGCTGTGATAGTTACACAGAAGTATCATATGTATAGATCTATATATGTAGCCAAAAGTTTTGGAATAGACGCCTATGGAGTGAGTGCAAAGGAAATTACTTATAGCGGACAAACTAAAAGAGACATTAGAGAAGTGTTGGCAAGAATAAAGGACGTAGGATGGTGTATAACAAAGCCAGAGTCGGAAGTTACAGGAGATAAGATATCTTTAACAGAAAGTGGAGATATAACAAATGACAAATAGAAAGCTTGTAAAAAGAATTACTGCATCGTTGGCTGCGTTGATAACAGTTATCGGTGCGGGGCTTGGTATAAATGAGCTAAATACGGAAAAATCTCCTGAGCGTCAGAAAGCTAAGGGAAATATAGAGATTCATTATATGGATGTAGGCCAGGGAGATGCAACCCTTATAAAATGTGGAGAAGCAGCTATGCTCATAGATGCAGGAGAAAATGATAAGGGAAGCGAAGTTTGGAGTTACCTTAAGAGTCAAAATGTGACAAAGCTAGACTATGTTATAGGAACACATCCTGATTCAGACCATATAGGTGGAATGGATGTTATTGTTTATAAGTTTGATTGTGAAAATATATTTATGTCTACTTATAAGAAAGATACAAGAACCTATGAAGATGTATTAGAGGCTGCAAAGAGCAAAAGCTATAAGATAACATATCCTAAACCAGGAGAGATATATACATTAGGAGAAGCTACATTTACAATTGTGGCACCTAATAAAGAATATGATGATGCAAATAATGCTTCTATAGGAATATATTTAAAATTTGGAGATACAAGTTTTCTTTTTACTGGTGATGCAGAATATACAGCAGAAGAGGATATTTTAGCTAGTGGCTTTAATATTGATGCTGATGTATATAAAGCAGGGCATCATGGCAGTAGAACTTCATCTAGTGATGAGTTTTTAGAAGAAGTGACACCAAAATATGTGGTGGTTAGCTGTGGGGAAGATAATTCATATGGTCATCCTCATGCTGCAATATTAAATTATTGTAGAATTAATAAAATACCGTTGTATAGAACTGATAAACAAGGTACAATAGTTTTAAAGTCAGACGGTGAAAATATAGAGTGGAATATGGCACCGGCGGAGTAGAGTCGAAAAAAATAAAGTATTATAAAATAATGCTAAGTCATTACATATGTATTGACTTAGCATTATTTGTTTGTTAAGCTTGTTATATATAAATATGTAGGAGGTAATAAAATGGCAAGTACAATTCAGGTTAGAGTAGATGATGATTTAAAAGTAAAATCAGATGAATTATTTAAGGATTTAGGAACTGATACAACAACAGCTATTCGTATGTTTTTAACAAGGGCGTTAGCTGTAAATGGATTTCCTTTTGAGATAAAAAGGGAAATTGTAAATCCATATGAAACATTATCAGAGAGTCAGATGATAGAAAAGCTGGAGAGGTCACGAGAAAGCGCAGCTAGAGGAATGTATCGTGACGCAACAGATGTTTCAAATGATATGAGGGCAAAGTATGGATTATAGAATAGTAGTTACAAAAGATGCTGAAGAAGACTTGGATAAGTTTATTCAGTATTTGGTTTATGAAAAGGGAAGCTTGCAAGCGGCTCAGAATGTTTTGGATGATTTTGATGCTACAATAGAAAGTTTGAAATATGTGGCAGGAAGTTTAAAAGTGTGTAATAATCCGAGATTGAGCAAACTAGGATATCGTCGTATTAATTTTTTAAATCATAGATATTTTATTATGTATCGAATTATAGATGGTGTGGTTTTTGTAGATAATATTTTTCATGAATTGCAAGACTACGAGTGTAAAATGTCTTAATTGACGGCAGAAGGGAGAATTTATGAAGGAGTGTAAGCGAAGGCTTGCGTCAATTAGCAAGAGAATGTTGGGTGTATGTATGTGCGTGATGTTGCTTTGTGGATGTAGCTGTGGGGATAAGGCTGGAAGAAATAAAAAGATTTTAGTAGATAGTAGTTCTTATGAAGGTGAAACTATAGATGAGTCTGAAGAAACAACTAAGGACAAGGTCGAAGAGACTAGTATAGAAGAAACTACTGCTGAGACTCAGTCTACTACAGAACCGATAACTACTGAGGGTAAAAGTGAAACTGTAGTAACTACTACGGAAAAAAAGACCACTGTAGCTCAGACAACTACGAAGCAAGAGACAACAACTAAGTTTGTAGTAGATGAAACTGGAAAGACTCCTTATGAAGCTCATGGTAGATTACAGGTTGTCGGCACTAAGCTTGTTGATCAGTATGGCAATCCTTATCAGCTTAAGGGAGCTAGTACCCATGGTATGGCGTGGTTTCCACAGTATGTTAGCTATGATACCTTTAAATATTTGAAGGAAAGCTTTGGAGTAAACGTGGTGCGACTTGCTATGTACACTGCAGAATATAACGGATATTCAGAGGGTGGAGATAAAAATTATCTTAAAAATCTTGTTAAGCAGGGTGTTCAGGCGGCCACTGATTTGGGCCTATATGTAATTATTGATTGGCACATATTAGCTGATCAGACTCCTCATAAGTATAAAGGTGATGCTGTTGAATTCTTTAGAGAGATGTCTTCTACATATAAGAATTATGATAATGTTATATATGAGATATGTAATGAACCAAATGGTAGTACTAGCTGGGCAGATATCAAAGCT